>JARXAU010000208.1 GCA_029865675.1 Rhodoferax sp. | reverse complement strand
CCACAGGGAGTGTGCTGAAAAGCGGTTCATGCGGTCAGGTGCGTAGATGCGGTTCCCGGCTTATCGGGTTTTGGCCGTCAGTTGGCCCAGGTACAGCATGCGCAGGTCTTGCACCGTGGCTTTGTCGAGTGCCAGGGTGGTCTCATACGTATCGTCCCCCGACGGCGTGATGCTGACCAGGGTGGCACCGTAAATCACCCCTTCCACCCGGCTACGGAAGGTGTCGTTTTGCACCACCATGTCTGCCACCGTGGCAGTGGCGTCCATGCGCAGGCCGTACACCTGCTCCGTCAGAGAGCGGTAGGCATCGAGCTTGGCTGCACGAATGGCCAGCAAGCGTTGCTGTGCCGGGGCGCGGTGGTTTTGTACGCTGATGACGGCGTAGCCGGTGGCCGTCAGGGTGTCGCGTTTTTCAATCAACGGCAGCTGGGCCACCGGAATTTCTACTGCGGCAGCAGCAGGCGTCGCCTGGGGGCTGGCGGCCTGGGCAATCGGCACGGCTTGGCAAGCACTGAGCACAGCGGCCAAGGCCAGTAAAAAAGGAAGCAGGGGATTCATAGCGGGATCCTTAGAGGTAGTCCAACACAGTATCGGCACCGCCGACCAAACCTTGAGCCCTACCCAGCACGCTGCGCCGCGTTCGGGTCAGCGCCTCTTCAAGCGGCCTGGCTCAGTGGGCCCGCTTCAACGCTCTGTGGCGGTTTGGACGACACAAAAGCCAAAGCCGGCGCGTCGCCGGGCGCTTGGCCCGCTGCGGCTTGGTACCAGCGCAGTGCCAGCCCAAAGTCTTGCGCTGTGCCCTGGCCATTGGCATACATGGAACCCAGGCTCAATTGCGCGGCGATATCCCCCAATCGCGCTGCTTTTTGGTAGGCGCGCAAAGCCTGCTCGGCGTCGGGCAACACCCCGTCGCCACCCACGTATTTGCGACCAAGCTCGTAGCACGCAGCCGCATCGTCCAAGGCGGCAGCCCGCTCGAGCAGCGCAAGCGCTTGCGCGGAATCGGCATTGCAACCCAGTCCCTGGCTGTACAGCTGGGCCAGTTGGCGCATTGCGGGTGTGTGTCCCAATTCCACCGCGCGCTCAAAGTGCGCAATGGCTTGATCGGGGGAGCGCGCGAGGCCCATACCCAGCAAATGCAACTGGCCCCTGTTGAAATGGGCAAACGCATCGTCATGCTCAGCTGCTTCACGCAAGTCGTTGAGCGCTTGGCGGATGTTCTCGTCCGAGGGCCTCGGTGTATCGGCAAGGCCCGCAATGGCTGCCAGCGTGAGCACTGCCAGGTTGTTGAGCGCGGGCACCACACCGGCGTTGGCCGCGCGCCGGTAGCACTTGCTGGCCAGCACTGCATCGCGCGGGGTACCCCATCCTTGGTCGTACAACAGCCCGAGGTTGAAAGCGGCATTGGTGTCGCCGCGATCCACTGCGTGTTGGTAGGCTACCCGGCGGCGGCTGTAGTCGGGCTGGCTGCGCGGCCCCCGGCTTTGCAAAAGTTGCAACTGGTGCACCGCGCCAGGGTGGTCTTGCGCCGCGGCCATTTCCAGCCACAGCAGCGCGCTCACCTCGTCTGGGGCCACGTCCTGTCCCCCTTGAAGCATCATGCCTGCCGCATACTGCGCCAGTGCGTTGCCCTGCTCTGCAGCTTCTTGATAGTGCTGCAGCGCTGCGTCCATATCCTGCTTTACGCCTTGGCCCAGGGCGTACATCACGCCCAGGTTGTGGTGTGCCAAGGGGTTTTCCAGCTCGGCGCTCGCCTGGTAGTAAAACAAGGCGCTTTGGCGTGGTGCGTCCGCCGCAGCGTCATTGAGCAGCCGAAGCGGCGGTTGTGTGCGCAGCAAGGGGTCCAGCAAACAGCCCAGGTTGAACAAAGCGTCACTATTGCCCGCGTCCGCCGCAGCCTGCAGCCAGACCATCGCGCGCGCTGGGTCTTGCGTGGTTCCAGAGCCCCACTGGTTGGCCATGGAGGCATTGAACTGGGCCAGGGCATTGCCTTGTTGTGCCGCCAGCGCAAACCAATGCAGGGCCCGGTCAGTGTCGCTCGTATCGCCCAGGCCTAGAAGCCACATCAGACCCAGGTTGTACTGAGCGATTGCGTCGCCTTGTTCGGCTGCGAGTTGGTACCACTGACGCGCCAGTGTGAAGTCCACCGACACGCCGACCCCGGTCTGGTACATCACACCCAGGCTGCATTGCGCTGGGGCGTGCCCCTGGTCGGCGGCTTGGTGAAACCACTGACGGGCATGCGCGCTGCTCTGGGTCACGCCCTGGCCCGCGTTGTACATGGCGCCGAGTTGATACTGGGCGCTGGCAAGCCCCCGGTCGGCGGCCATTTGGTACCACTGCACCGCTTCGGCGTAGTCTTGCGGTACGCCAAATCCGTTGGCACTGAGGCTGCCCAGGTTGAACTGCGCTGGCGCATGCCCAAGGGCTGCGGCAGTGCGGTAGTGGGTCATTGCCCGTTCAAAGTCTGCGGCTGCGCCGTGCGCTTGGCTGTGCCAGACGCCCAGGTTGAAGTGCGCGTCCCCATGCCCCTGGTCGGCGGCCAAGCCCAAGTAACGCAGCGCGGCTTCCATGTCGACGGTGCCGCCTTGGCCCTGCCAAAGCAGCAGCGCTAGGTTGTACTGGGCCGGTGCATCGCCTTGGTCGGCTGCAAGCTGGTACCACTTGCGCGCCAAAGCCGCATCGTGTTGCGCGCTGTGCGGGTGGGCCAGCAGCAGTCCCAGGTGGAACTGCGCATAGGTATGGCCTTGTGCAGCAGCCGATTCAAACCACTTTCTTGCCACGGCCACGTCTTGTGCCACGCCTTCGCCGTTGGCGTAGATGCAGGCCAAGTTGAACTGCGCAGTGGCGTGCCCCTGCACTGCCGCGCGCTCGAACCACATGGCGGCCATCGCCGGGTCTGGTGCCACGCCCTGGCCGTTGGCAAACATGAAAGCCAGATTGGTCTGCACGTCAGGCAGGCCTTGTTCAGCAGCCTTTTCGTACAAGTGCATCGCTTGCGCGTAATCTTGTGTCACACCCTGGCCGTTGGCGTACATAAAGCCCAGGTTGTACTGGGCGGGTGCATAGCCCTGTGCTGCGGCCAGCCGGTACCACTTGAGAGCTTCAGCATAGTCAAGCGTGACGCCTTGCCCATGGGCGTACATAAAGCCCAGGTTGTTTTGCGCCGCCGCGTAGTCCAGCGCCGCCAACGGCCGTGAGCTGCGCAGCGCGTTGGCATAGTCGCCTCTGCGGTAGGCTGCTTCGGCGTCGGCTAAGAGGTTGTTCAAAGCCCGAAACTCATTGTTGCGGCTCATGCAGCGGGCCCAGTGCGTCGTGTCGTAGGGGGTGCGATTGGTGCTCTACCGCATAGAGCTTTTGGCCATGCGGCACATGCGCTTGGTGGGTTTCGATGAACGCAGTGTGCGACAACAAATCGCGCATGGGCGCACGCGCGCCGTGGGCAGCAGCCTCCAGGTGTTGTAGAGCGGCGGGGCGGTGTTTTACATCGTTCATGGGCGGGTCTCCGAGCCTTGGTGGCGTTAGGGCGTGATGGAACGGTTAATTTTTGGTAATTTTTCACGATATTATTGTTTTAGCCAAGCAATATACCAATTTTAGTAGTCTGAGGCGTGCACCAGTGCCAAGCGCCCAGGCAGAGTGCCTGCGCACTAGCGGGCCGCCAAACCCGACAACAAGGCATGCACTTCCCGCCAGGGTAGAGCGCGCACACCGAAGTCGTGGTGTTCTGCCACCAAAGGCGCAAACCAGCGTGCGGCAAAGGTTTTGAACAGATTGGCGTCCCAGGGCAGGTTTTTTTGGCTGCTCAAGGTGACCCAATTCCATTGTTCCTCGAAGGGAGCGATCCACGCCGCACCCCAGGGCAGGTGGGGGTTGGCGCTGAGGCGTTCCCAGTCCCAGGGGTAGTCGGAGCGCCGCAGCAGATCGGTGCTCCAAGGCAGCTGCGCGCTGCTGCAAAGGCCCGCCCAATCCCACTGGGCGGCGAACTGCTCAATCAGCGCTGTGGTCCAGGGCAGTCCTGGGTTCCAGCTCAGGCTGTCCCAGTCCCAGCGGTCTTGGTGGCGCGCCAGCAGGTCAGCCGACCAATGCAGACCAGGGTTGGCACTGAGCGCGTCCCAATCCCAGGCCCCGTGCGGCACACCGTCCAGCAAGGCGTCGCTCCAAGCGACCGACGCGTTTTTGCTCAAGGCGCGGTAGTTCCAGCGGGGGGCCCACGTCGCTAACAGGTTCAGGTCCAGGGGCAATTGGGGGTTGGCGCTCAGGGCCGACCAGTCCCACTGCGGCGCGTAGCGGGCGATCAGCTCCGGGCTCCAGGGCCAGTGGCCGGCGCTACTCAGGGCTTTCCAGTCCCAGCGGGCAAGGTACGCGTCCAGCAAAGCTTCGCTGCAATGCAGGCTGGGGTTGCCACTTAACCAAGACCAGTTCCAGTGCGACTCAAACGCATGGACCAAGCTGGCGTCCAGCGGAAGGGATACGTTGGCGCTCAGCCCCGTCCAATCCCAGCGCTCCACATACGCCGCCAGTAAAGTGCCGGTCCAGGGCAAGCCGGTGTTCCAACTGAGTGCGTTCCAGTCCCAGCGGTGCGCGTTGGCATGCACGAACGCAGCAGTCCAAGGCAGCTTGGCATTGGCGCTCAGTACCGCCCAGTCCCAGTCGTAGGCGTGGGCTGCGAGCAGCGCACCGCTCCACGGCAGGGCGGCATTGGCGCTCAGTGCACGCCAGTTCCAGCGCGCCGCGTGCTGCGCAAGCAGTTCGGCGTTCCAAGGCAGGCTGGGGTTTTTGCTCAGGGCGTCCCAGTCCCAGTGCTCGCCATGGGCGGCGATCAGTGCCGGGCTCCAGTCCAGCGCGCGGCTGGCGCTGAGGCGTTTCCAGTCCCACAGGCCAGGAAACCCGTCCAACGCAGCAGATGTGAGCGGGTAATGGTTGTGCAGGCAGCACACCAACAGCGCGCGGTGCTCCCGAAAGAGCGCCTGGGTTTGGGCATCTTGAAAAATGGCGAGCGCACTGGACGCCGCGTCCAATCGCTGAAGCGATGCCACGCCCAGTGCATGTTCTTGCGCCGCTGGCAGCGGTACCAGCGCAGTCATGGTGCGTGCACCGCAGCAGGCGCTGCAGGGGCCGCTTGCATGGCCCGTTCGTAACGCTCCAACTCGGCCCGAAGGTAATGGGCTTGCTGTGCAAACCAGACCGCCCAATTGCTTTGGGTGCTGAGGGTTTGCCAAGTGGCGCTGCCCACAATAGCGGCCCGTTCACGCTGCTGCTGGGCTAAACGCGCTTGGAGCGCCACCCGCTGGCCAGACGGCGGGCTCGCGCTGAGACCGACCACTCCCCCCTGTGCTGAAAAGCCGGCTGCTTGCAACACCTGCTGCTGCAGTACTTGCAGGGCGGAAAAATCGTTGTTCTCGTAACTCGTCTGCAGGTGCTGGAACAGGGCCTGTGCTTCGGCCTTGTCTTGCGCCTCCACCCGGTCCGGGTGCAAGCGCATGGCCAGCTTGCGGTAGAGCTGCTTCATCTGGGCCTGTGCCTCGGGGTCGAGCGCGGTTTTGGGTGCTGGTTTGGCGTCTTGGGCCTGGGTGTACTGGTCAAAGCGTTCTTGGGCCTCTCGGGCTTGTGCGTAGACCTCGTCGCTGCCGGTTTGGGCGTGCAGCCGCTGCAAATGCAGGCGTTTGGCGTCCATGCATTGCCGCAGCAGATCGCCAATGTGGGCGTCTTGTTCAAGGTCAAAGGCGTTCAAGGTGCGGTGCATTTCAGCGATGTCGGCCTGCATGGCCAGTGTGTGCGCCAAGAGCAATTCGTTTTGCCAAGCGGCGGCCCCCGGCTGCGGGGGGTGCAAAGCCAGCCCAACGGCACCTGCGGTGTCTGTCGCGGCGCGCGCCGACCCCGCGCCTTGGCCTGGCTCTATGGCGTCCGGCCCTTGGGCATAGGCGAGGATGAAGTCGCTCAGGCCCTGGGCGCACCGCGCCGCCAAAACACCGTTGGTTTGCGACAGCACACCGGTAGTTTGCGGGTGCGGCACCGGCCCCAGTCGTGCCAAGTCTCCGCATAACACGACCGTCTCGTCTATCACGCACACTGAGGTCTCCAGCAGTGGCGCACTGGGCACCAGCCAGTGCAAGGCAGCCCCGGCCGCTGCCAGTCTTTCCCACGCAATACCGGGCGCTGTGTCTTGGGCGTCCCCTGGCACCACCACGGTCAAGGCCAGTCCCCGGCGCCTGCAGCCCAACAAAAGGTCAAACAGGGGCCGCGCACACGGCCCCGAGACGGCGCACAGCACCTGCGTGCGTGCGCCCAAGAGCTGCTCCCTTACCCGCGCGTGGGCGTCAGAAAAATGCAGCGCGTCGGTGGCTTCGTTCATGGCAAAACGCGGCTTAGAAAGGGTGCGTGTGATTCGAGCCCCAGCGGGCACACCCCATGCATGCTTACCTTAGTCAAAGTCTACGAACTTGTTTTTCTGACAAGCGCGCGCCCGCTCATGGGCTTGGGCGATTTGGGCGGGCGTCATTTGTTGCGCCACGTGGTCGCGCCCTTGGGCTGCCTCGGCCAGCCCTCCGACGGCACCGAGGTTGAACCACATGTGGGCGCGCACATAGTCTTGGAGCACCCCCGCGCCGTGGGCGTAGAGCCAGCCGAGCGCCGCTTGGGCTTGGGGGTGGCTTTGGGCTGCGGCAAGCCGGTAGCAGGCCAGCGCCTTTGCCAAGTCGGGCACCTTGCTGGCCTGGTGCAGCGCGCCCAAGTCGTACTGCGCCTGTGCCTCTCCTTGGTCGGCCGCAAGCTGCAGCCATTGCATGGCCACTTCGTCACTGGCCATCGTGCCCTGGCCGTTGGCGATCATGACACCCATGTTGTACTGGGCCAGTGCATCGCCTTGGTCGGCTGCCAGTTGGTACCAGGCCAAGGCGACGACGTCGTCGCGGTCCACACCTTGCCCGGTGGCGTACATCAGGCCTAAGTTGTACTGGGCGGCGGCGTCGCCTTGCTGCGCCGCTGCGGTGTACCACTGCAAAGCCTGGGCGGTGTCTTTGGGCGCACCTTGTCCCAGGCTGTACATCACCCCTAAGTTGTACTGGGCCGCAGGGTCGCCGGCCTGGGCCGCCCGCTCATACCAATGCAGCCCGAGCGCGGGGTTCAGGCTTGAACCCTCGCCGCTTGAGAACATGAAACCCAGGTTGAATTGCGCATGCACATGGCCCTGCTCAGCCGCCTGGGTGTACCAGTGCTGGGCCTGGGCTGCGTCATGCTCGACGCCGTGGCCGTTGGCGTACATCACCCCCAGGCCATATTGCGCTGCAGGGTCGCCGCTGGCCGCGCCGTTTCGGTAGCACTCCAAGGCCCGGCTGAAGTCTTGGTCCACGCCTTGCCCGTTGGCGTACATCACCCCCAGGTTCAACTGTGCGGTGGTGTCGCCCTGCGCGGCAGCGGCCCCGTACCAGCGCAGGGCTTGGGCGTAGTCCACATCGCCGCCTTGTCCGTTGGCATACAGCGCAGCCAAGTTGGCCTGGGCGTAAGCCAAGCCCTGTTCGGCTGCCTGCGCGTACCAACTACGGGCTTGCACGTAGTCTTGTTCAACACCCTGCCCGTGGGCATACATCACGGCCAAGTTGGACTGCGCTTGTGCTGCGCCCGCTTGCGCGGCTTGTTGGTAGCAACGCAGTGCTTGCGCAAAATCTCGCTCCACGCCCTGGCCATTGGCGTACATCAGGCCCAGGTTGGTGAGCGCAGCGCGCTGGAGTACGAGGGTGGTCTCTGTCACAAGTTCAGGGAAGTTAAGGCGAATCAAGCAAACGTCTTGGCGGTTTCGGTGGGTGCGCACAAACGACGTTAAACATTATGCCGGTGTGACCCCCCTTGGAGCCTCAGTTCGGTGATAAAGCTGAATTAAACACTATTATAACTTTTAACAAAAAATTCAATACATTTGTGTACTGTCTAAAAAATGACACTTTTTCAGAGTAACATCCAATGACTCAACGGTGCTGCTTGCACTTTGATTTCCTGGTTTAACGGCAACGAACAACTCCAATCCCTCAGTCAACGCATTTTTGATGTCCAGAGCCCCATTGAAATTTATAGGTGAGAGTGACGCCATCCGGGCTATTCGGGATTTGCTGCCCGTGGTGGCCGCGTCGAGCTCTACCGTGTTGATCACCGGGGAGAGTGGCACTGGCAAGGAGATCGTGGCGCGGTCATTGCACGACTTTTCGCACCGATCGGGCGGCAATTTCGTACCTATTAATTGCGCTGCCATTCCCAAAGACCTGATCGAGAGCGAGCTCTTTGGCCACCGCAAAGGTGCATTCACGGGCGCGGTGACCGACCGGGTGGGTCGCTTTGAGCTGGCCCATAACGGATCGATTTTTCTCGACGAGATCGGTGACCTGCCCTTAGAGCTTCAGGTCAAGCTCTTGCGGGTGCTGCAAGAGCGGGTGGTCGATCCGGTGGGTAGCACCAAACCGGTGGCGGTTGATGTGCGCGTGATTGCAGCGACCCACCGCGACTTGGAGGCAGAAATCGTGGCCGGGCGCTTTCGCGAAGACTTGTACTACCGCCTCAACGTGCTGCCGCTTAACACGCCTCCGTTGCGTGAGCGGGCGAGCGACGTGCCCCTTTTGTTGGAATTTTTTGCCAAGCTGCATGCAGCTGGGGGGGAGAAGCCCATCACCTTTGCCCCAGACTTTGCTTATGCTTTAAAGGCGTATTCTTGGCCTGGCAACGTCCGTGAACTATCCAACCTGATCGACCGGTTCAGCACGCTGTTCTCCGGCCAATGCCTGCAGCTGAAGACTTTCTCATCCACCATGTTGCCCAAAGGGCTGGCCGCTTTCAAGTCGCTGGCTGAGGCGGGTGAACTGCCTGTGGTGGATCCGTCCATGCAATCCACATCATTGGCTTGGACAGACTCGCCCGGCACCGGGGGTATTTTTGACGAGGCGTCTGACGAGCGCGAGGGCGACGATGCGCCCAACGTGGTCGAACAAATGACGTTTATGTCGCAAGGTCTGCCAGTGCTGCCTCCGGAAGGTTTGTCGCTCAAGCACCGATTGGCAGAGATTGAGCGTGACCTGATTTCACAGGCACTCAGCCGCACCAACGGCAATGTGTCGCAGACGGCGCGCATTCTCAATATTCAGCGCACCACACTGATCGAAAAAATCCAGAAGTTCGGGCTGCGCGAAGGCCATGCCGCGCTTTCTGGCGGGCAGTAGCGGGCCTGCTGGGCAGGCGCCCGTACCAACCAATTCAATCATTCCCCGTGTTTTGGACGCAGTCGCTTACTCAGAGAATGAAATGGCGCAGTTGGCCGTGGAACGCAAGTTTGAAAGCATGGGCTGGACATCACATCCGATACCTTGCCGGTGCAGAACAACGTTCTGCGATTTGCCCACTGATCCTATGTTTCATCAGCTCCGGGTCATCTTCGTTGAACGGGTGCAGGACTTTTGCCGCTGCATCACTCCAGCTCCTCTCCCACGGTAAAAAAAGGACAGTGGGGCGGTTTGACAAAAAAGGCGCGTTAGGGCGTCTCGTTTCCCTTGCCTTGGGACGAGACGCGGGGGTATTGAATCAGCGTTTCGCGAGGCTTTGCCGGGGGCGAGGGTGGTGCCGGTGGCACCACGATCACCGGTTTGCTGGCGGCCTCGGCGGCCTTTTGTTGGCGCAGCGCTGCCTCTAGTTCACGGCGCACGGCTGCGGTGTCTAAGCGGGGCTGCGCTGGGGCCGCGCGCACTTGGGACGCCAGTGCGTTCAGGGCGCTGGCTTGGCTCTGAAGCTTGGCATCCAGGGCTTGCAAGGCCTTGGCCAGATCCGGGCCTTTGGCGTCCGGCAGCGCGGCAGCTTTGGCAATGGCCTGGTTGGCAGCAATCATGTCGTCCAAGCGGGCGTCAAGCTTCATTTGGCCTCCAGTGATGGAGTCCTGTTTGGACGAAATGTCCCGCAAGGTTTCACCAGCGCCGGTGATGAGTTCCATGGATTCGTCCATGGACACAATGCGTTTTCCTACCGCCAGCAGCATGGCGTCAGCTTGTGCAATGCGAGACTGCAGACGGTACGACATGATGCCAAACAACGCCATGGAGGTGAGCATGAGCGCAGCAAACGTGGCCAGCACCACAACGCCGTTGATGCGCTGCGCGCTTTGCGCTGCAATCAGTTTGCTCGCCGCGCTTTGCAAGGTGCCGCTTGCTCCTTGCAAATCGCTGCTTGCGATATGCATGTCGGTGGCCGACTTGGCCGCCAAGCCGGCCGCCCGGTTAGCCAGTTCCGCAGAGTCCAGCATGGTCGCGCGCATGGAGATGATGTCCGCGACTTCGGCGGCTTCGTAATCTTCCTCCTCGTCTTCCTCCCCTTCCCCTGCCTCATCGTACGGCGCGTCACCATCGAGCGGTACTGAGTCAAAGGCGCTGGGCGCATCGTGGCCCGACGGCGCATCGCCTGGCAGGTCGAAATGCGCGTCAACGGAGTCGTCCGCCTGGGGCGTTTCAGCCTGCGCTGCTTGCGGCAGCACAGGCCTGGACAAACTGGCAATCGCATCAATGGCCAAGGCCTCTTCTGCGGAGAGTTGGGTGGTAGGTTCGGTCATGGCTTGGGCCCTGTTGTCATTGGAGGGAATATCAGTGGTTCTCGCGCAAGCGGGACTCCAGCACTTGGAGTTGGTCGCGCACCTTGTCGTTGTCAATCCTCAGTTGGATAAAGCGGGCGGGGAAGTCCATGTCTGCCATCGCAGTGTCGTAGATGGTTTTGCTGCTGGGCCGGGCCAAAGGGCCCTGAGCGACTTCGGTATCGCGCGGTCCTGATAGCCGTGCGGCAGCGTCGCTGGCACGCTCGAAACCGTCGCTGCGTGTCGATTTGCCAATGGCGACTTCCCTGGCCTGGAGAACCACGTGCTCTGCCACGATGTGCTCCGCGTCCGATGCGTCTTCTTCGGTACGGCGCACGTCGTCGCCGAGTTTTCGCGATTTGCTCTTGGCCACACTGCTGCCGTCCGACATTTCGACCGCGTGTGGCAGTCCACTGGGAATGAATTGGGGATTGGACATGGGTCGTACTCGGTGAATGTGCGAGGGGTGAGCGTCGCGCTCAGGGAGCGAAGCGCTCTTTCATGGACCGGGCCGTCCGGATTTGAGGATCTTTGGGAACCCCACTGCTATTGGCAAAGCGGCTCGCTTCGCCCATGGACGAAAACGGTCCCGAAACAACTGCAAATTTGACGCCGGTCTGGCTGCTGAGGGTGGTTGCCACGATGCGGGCAAGGCGCAAGTTGCCGTGGGCCTGCAGCCAGGTCGTGGCTTCTGCATAACTGGGCTCAATAGTGTGCTGAACCAAGAAAGTGCCCGGCGGCATTTGCCGCACCCAGGCCTGGCCCACCTGGGCTTGCGAGGGCGTGGGAATAATTTCTTCAACCTCATTTGCGGCTGCTACCACGGCGTTGCGCGGCGCGTTGCCCACCGCCGCCGGTACCACCGGCACCACCGGCACCACCGGCGCTATGGGTGCTGCCGCTCCCACTGGGTAGGCCGCTTTGGCGGGTCCCAGGTTTCCACCATTGGCAGGGTCACCCAGTGCATTGGTGGGGGCACCCGGCGCACTCGCTGGCGCTTCCATGGGCGCGCCAGCCGATTCGGGGGGTACCGCAGCTTGCACGCTTTGCTCGGCCGGGGCCGAAGCAGCGGGGGCAGGGGCCGGGGCAACCAGGGCTTGTTTCCCAGTCCAGGCTGTCCAGTCTATGTTCAAGCTGCCACCGTAAAGGGACAAGACCACCGAAGCGCAAAGGCCCAGCAAGGCCACGCCTCCCGCGAGCCATGGCAGCCACCGGCGTGTGGATGCTTTGGTGGCTTGCGTTGTGGGCTTGGCTGCCGACTCTGCGCGTTGCGCGTCGGTTTGCGTGGCCGGCTCTGGCTCGACCGCCGACGCGTTGGCAGGCAGCGCTTGGAATTGTGGTGCTTGGCTGGGTGGCGATTGCGCTTGCAGTAGCCCAGGCTGCTTGCCCCAGGGCGCCATTCTTTTGAGCAATGCGCTGACCGCACCCTCGCGCCCTTGCGCGCGCGCCAGTTCGAGCATGAGCTGCGCCTGTTCTTCACTGGGCGGTTCGATTTCCCAATTCATAATGCGCCGCCCAAAAGACGCCAGCAAGCGTTGCTTTTTGCTGGCCGTGGTGAGCAGCATCACCACGCGGATATTGGCCGCCGGAAAATGCTGCACCAAGCGCGCGAGCAACTGAATCTCATGGTCGGGCAGGCTAGAGGCGTCGTGAACGATCCAAATTTTGGGCTGCGCCGCAGGCGCTTTGTTGCCCATGGCGTCTTCAATGGAGTAGGTTTGCAGCACTTCGTTAAAGCGCGTAATCAACGCGTCGGCGCTGGCTGGGAAATACACCTCCAGGCCGATGTGGGGCGCTGCCTCGCGCAGGCGCGCCACCAGGAGCTTGCCATAGTGGTCCAGTATGGCCTCATGGCCGCTGACCAGTGACAGACTCATGTTGTCGTCAACCAAGGCGGCCACATAGCCCTCTAGGCGCATGCGGTCAGCCACCCGAAAGAACAGCGGCTGCAGTCCGACCAGGGTCTCGTCGCCGTAGGAGTTGAAGTCGGTCATGCGGCGGCCTCGGGCGAGAGTTGTTTGCCGTCGGCGTCAAACAACATGGTGGTGGGAATTTTCGGCGTGGGCCGGGCCATGGGGTCCACGCCCGGCTGTACCTGTGCCAAGCTAAACACGTAGGCAATCACCTGCGCCACGGCAAAGTACAGGGCCTCGGGGATGGGCTGGTCCAGCTCGGTGGTGAAGTACAAAGCACGGGCGAGCTCGGGTGCTTGGAAGATTTCGATGTGGTTGGTTTTGGCCTCTTCGCGAATGCGCGCGGCCACAAAGTCGGCACCCTTTGCCAGCAAAATCGGTGCGCCGTCAGCCGTGGGGTCGTACGACAGGGCGATGGCGAAATGCTCGGGGTTGGTGATGATGACGTCGGCGTCCTTGACCTTTTGCATCATTCGCACTGTGGCCACTTCGCGCTGGCGCCGGCGAATTTGGGCCTTGACCTCGGGCCGGCCCTCCATGTCCTTGTGCTCGTCGCGAATTTCTTGTTTGGACATGCGCATGCGCTTCATGAAGGAGTAGCGCTGGTAGGGCGCGTCAATGAGCGCGATCAGCACCAGGCTCAAGGTCAGCCAAAGCACGGACTCGGAGACCAGTGACCCGGCCAGGGCCAGTGCCGGCGCCAGGCCCATGCCACCCAGAGACAGCAGAGCGGCAAAATGCCGGTCCAGCAGCATCACGAGCACCACCGCAATCAAGGTGAACTTGAGAACCGACTTGATCAGTTCCACCGCCGCGTGGCTGCCAAAAATACGCTGGATACCCGCGATCGGGTCGAGCTTGGAAAACTTGGGAAGGATGGCGCTCCAAGAAAACAAAAATCCGCCGGTCGCGCCCGAGGCCAGAATGGCCACCACCACGGTCACCAGCATCAGCGGCAGCACCAGCAAAAAGCCGTGCATCGCCTGGGTGGCAAAAGCCATGGGCAGCAGCGCCGGGGTGTCAAGAAACTTGCGGTCCAGGGTAAAGCCAGCCGCGAAGTACACCGACAGCTGGTGAAACCAGACGCCGCCTAGCGAGATCAGCATCAGCACCGCGCCTATCATCACGCCGGCTGCGGGCAGCTCTTGCGAGCGCGCGACCTGGCCCTCGTCGCGGGCGCGTTTGAGGCGCCTGGCGGTGGGTTCTTCGGTGCGTTCGGCGCTGTCTTCAGACATAGTGCTTCACTGCGCTACTGCAGGCCAAATTGGCCGCGGATTTCCACAAAGCCCTGCAGCCAAAGCCACTGGATGCGCGCGCCCATGCTGGGCAGGGCCACCATCAAAATGCCAAAGCCGGCCACGATCATGACCGGCAGACCCAGCGAAAAAATATTCAGGCTGGGTGCCGCACGGGTGCCCACGCCCAAACCGATATTGATGAAGAGCATGGTCACCATGACCGGCAGCGCCAACAGCAGACCGCCTAGAAAAATCATCGAACTCCACTGCACAAAATGCGCCCAGGCCCCGGCCGTCACCAGGCCCTTGCCAATGGGCAGGCTGGCAAAGCTGTCGATCACCAGCCCCAGAAGCAGGGCGTGCCCGCCCATGCCGACAAAGATCAGCGTGGACACAATCAGCAGAAACTGGGCCAACACCGGCACGTTGCCCAAATTGGGGTCCATCAGGTTGGCCATGGACAGGCCAATCGCAGTAGAGACCGACTGCCCTGCGAGCAAAATTGCTGCGGTAATTACTTGCAAACTCAGGCCCATGATCAGGCCAATGCTGACCTGGTTAAATACTTCCACAAGGCCCTCGGGTGACACCGGGTCAATCACCGGCCAGGTGAACACCGGGTAGACCATCCAAGTAATCGCCACCGCAAGTAGCACCCGCATGCGCACATTGAGGGCGCGTAGCGAAAAAATGGGGGCTGACATCAGCAGTGCAGAGATGCGCAGCATGGGCCACAGGAACGTATAAAAACGCTCGACGATGTCGTTGGCCAGGAGGTTCATGCGTGGTGCTTTCTGGTCACCTGGCGCTTAGGCAAACAGGGTGGGGATGCGCTGGAACAGCGCGCGCGTGTAGTCCACCAGCGTGGCCAGCTGCCAGCCCCCCACGATCGCCAAGGTGATGGCCAAAGCGGCAAGTTTGGGAATAAAGCTCAGCGTGGACTCATTGATGGAGGTGGCGGCCTGGACGATGCCGATCACCAAGCCTACGGCCAGCGACACGCCCAACAAGGGGGCAGAGATCAGCACAATCATCCACAGGGCTTGGTGCCCGAGGTCAACCACAGCGGCAATGTCCATTTGTTCTTCCTTGCGCTTGTGAGGGGGCCGCTATGGCACAAAGCTCGCCGCCAGCGAACCCATGATCAGGCTCCAGCCGTCTACCAGCACAAACAGCATCAACTTAAACGGCATAGAAATCATCATCGGCGAGAGCATGGCCATGCCCATCGACATGAGCACGCTGGCCACAATCAGATCGATCACGACAAAGGGGATGTAGATCAAAAAGCCGATGGTGAAGGCGCTTTTCAGCTCGGAGGTGATGAACGCGGGAACCAGGGTGGTGAATGGCACTTGCGTGGCGTCGCTCACTTCGGCTTGGCGCGCCATTTGCATGAACAGGCCAATGTCGTCTTCGCGTGTTTGTTTGAGCATGAAGCTGCGCAGCGGTGCCTCGGCTGCTGCGAGCGCTTGGTCAAACTTCATCCCGTTTTCCATGTAGGGGACCACGGCGTTGGTGTAGATGTCGGTGAGCACTGGCGACATGATGAACAGGGTTAAAAACAGCGCGATGCCCACCAACACGTTATTGGGCGGGGTTTGCCCCGTGCCCAGCGCCTGGCGCAAGATGGACATGACGATGATGATGCGTACAAACGAGGTCATCATCAGCAAGATCGAGGGCAGCAGGCTGATGGTGGTCATCAGCGCCAGCAACTGCAAAGACAGGCTGTACTGCGCGTCTTTGCCGCTGCTGGTCACATTGACCATGGGAATGCCCTGTGCCCAGCCCAGGGCAGGCACCAGCAACAACAGGGCCGCAGCGGCGGCCCACATCCAATTAGTTTTCACGCAGTGTTTCCTGAGCGAGTGGCGGGGCATCCCAGCTGCCCAAAGCGGTGAATTGGGTGGCGGTCATGCCCACGAGCACTTGGTGCGGGCCGACCCGCACCAGCGCCATTTTTTGCCTGGGGCCCACGCTGATGGTTTCGAGTACTTCCAGGCTTGCGGGGCCTTTATGTTTAAGTTGCATGCTTTTCATGCGCTTGAGCATCCAAAACATCGCCGCAAGCAGCCCTAGCACCAGCAGCATGCTGGCGCCCATGCGAAGCCAATCGATCCCGGTACCCGCTGCGTTCATGGCCAGTTAAAGGTGTTTCATCCGCTCGGAGGCGGGTACGACGCGCGTGAGCCGAACACCGTAGCGCTCGTTGACCAGCACCACTTCACCTTGGGCGACCACGGTGTTGTTGATCAGCAGGTCCAGCGGTTCGCCCGCAATGCGGTCTAGCTCAACCACGCTGCCTTGGGTCAGGCGCATCAGGTCCTTGATCTTGATCATTGCGCGCCCCACCTCAATGCTCATGGTGACGCTGATGTTTTGCAGCACCTCAGGGTTGATTTGGCTCTCAGGGTCTTTGGGGCCGGAGAGCATTTTTGAATCGGGGGTGTCGCTCATGGCGTATTTCCTAGGGGTTTAGTGGGTGCCGGGCGCTACCGCGCGCTCAATCAAGACTGCCGTTTGGGCACCCAGCGTGCCCACTTGAACGTCAAACGCTGCAATGCCAGTGGGCTGCAGGCTGGCAAATTCAGGCTTCTTGAAATACAAGATATCCCCGGGCTGCATGCTTTCGACCACACGCAAGGTGGTGTTGATCTGGCCCAAGACCACGCTGGCTTCCAGGCAGGCGCCGCCTACGGCTTCTTCGAGGCTTTCGCGCCAAATGCGGTCTGAGTCTTCGTTGCCGTCGCCCGATTGCACCCGGCTGCGCAGCAGCTCGCGCACCGGCTTTAAGGAGACATAGGGGTGAACCACGTCGATAAAACCGATGTTTTGGGTCGCTGTCTCGGTCTCAAAGCGGCTCAATATGACCAGGTCGTTTTCATCGGCAATTTGGGCAAACTGCGGATTGATTTCAGAGCTGACAAACTCAAAGTCCAGCGGCATGACCGGTCCCCAAGCCTCTTTGAGGTTGCGAAAGGTCACATCCAAAATCATGTTGATGATGCGGCTTTCCATGGGAGTGAACATGCGCCCCGAGGAGAGTTGGCCTATTGCACCCTTGCCAAAACCGCCAAAAAAGCTGTCCAGCGAGCTAAACACGATGCTGGGGTCGATCACGACCATCGAATAGCCGCGCAAGGGGTTGATGCGAATGACGTTGACCGACAGCGGCGCGCGAAGTTCTCGCACATAGTCGCCAAACTTGACGATCTGCACCTTCATCGGGTTGACCCGGGGGCTGCTGCGCAAGACTTCGAGCAAGCCGGGGCGAAACAGACGAACAAAGCGCTCGTTGATCATGTCAATCGACGTGACGTTAACGCCCAGGCTGCTGTCTTCGCTGGCAATGTCGTGCTTGCGCACACGCGCCGCCGTGTTAAAGCCGGTGTCGACCGCAATCGATCCGTCGCTGACGCCTTCGGCAAGGGCCGACAGCTCATCGGCTGAAAGAAGGTTATCTGCCATGTTGCAATGAAATAGACGGGTGGCAGGGCATTACTGCACGATGAATGAGGTGAAGTAAATCTCTTCGATTCCACCGAAGTCTTCGTACTTTTCCAGCAGGGTATTCATCGAGTCGCGTATCTTTATGGCCAACTCTTTGCGAAAGTCTGGCTTGGCCAGATCGGCTTCGGTATTCATGCGCATCGCATCCATCACGACCGAGCGCAAAGCGAACTCGTGTTTCTTGATGTTTTCGACCACCCGATCGTCGTAGCGGGTCATCACCGCGATCTGCACTGACATGACCTTGCGCGAGCCCATGAGGTTCACCAAAAACTCGCGTTCCAACTGGCTGTAGCTGTACTCAAAGCGCGGGCTATCGGGTGATTTCTTGTTGAGCTTTGGCGGGCCACCGGCGTCTTTGCCGGCCTCTCCTTTTTTGTCGCCTTCTGCCTTTTTCTCGCCATGCGCCCCAGCTGCTTGGCCATCGGCCTTTGGCTCGCCCTGGCCGTCCTCGGTTGCGCCTTCTTCAATGGCCTGGTCCGCCGTAGGCACTGGCTTGCTGAAAAAGCCGGTGATGAACAAGGTTCCCACCATGGTTCCAGCCACCAGAACCACCAAAGCGACAGCGACAAGAATGATCTTGACGATGGGCGACTTGGGCTTTTCTTGTACTTCCGGGGTTTCTGCATCAGCCATGGGGCACCTTTGTTTCGTGGTTCATTGGTTCAATCAGTCGCTGCTGCTGGACTAAGCCAGCACATTCAAGCCATCCGAGGGCGCTGCTTCCGCGCGCTTGGGCACAAGCCCATCGATGGCGGCAGAACGACCTGAAACCCCTGCAACAGGCGCCGTGCCGCGCCCTTTGCCAGGTGTCGAATTTCCGCCAGATTGGCGACTTTGATCTCTGTTGACTGTGACGGAAGCAACTGTCATGCCAGCGTCGGTCAGTGTCTCTTTGAGTCGGTTACTGCCTTGGACCATGAGTTCGCGCGTAATCGCTTGGTCCGCACTAAAAGATGCGTCCAGGCCACCGGCATGCATGTCAAGCTCGACTTGGATGGTTCCCAAGGCAGCGGGTTGCATGCGCATTTGCAGCTTCCATTGGCCACGCTCAATTTGAGCGATCAGTCGCTGTGCGGCCGCTTGACCCATTTGATCTGCCAGTTGCTGAAACTGCTGGGCCCGGTGCTCGGCTTGGGCTTGGGCTTGGTTGGCATTGTTGGCGGTGCTGCCACTTGCAGCGGCTTGCGCCGGTGTGCTTGGTGGGGCGGTGCCGCTTTGGGCCGCAAGGTCGTTGGGCTCAGCCGGCGTGCCTGCCAGCGATGCAGTGTCAAGCGCCAAGTCGTAGTCGGGCGGCACTTCCAGGTGCAGGATGTCTGACGCCGCTGTCGCTGCTTCTTTGGCAAGCGGCCCCGCTGCCAGCAAAGCGGCCCAGGTCGACTCCTTGCCCGTTCCTGACATTTGCGCCAGGCGCTTGGTGATCTCTGGAGCCGGCATGGCCAGGGTGAGGCGCAGCGCATCCGATGGATTCGGCGGCGCTGGGGGCGCGTCAGCGCTCACGGCACTGGCGGCATCCGTATTTGAAGCCTTACCCACCCATGCATCTACCGTCATCGGCATAAGCCCGACTGCCTGACCGGCTGCGAGGACAGTGCCTGTCTGCTGGGCAGGTGCTGATCCCAGTGACGCCAATTGCGCAACCGCAGCGCTTGCCAATGCCATGGCTCCCTGTGATGCCATCACGGCGCTCGGGGTCGTCGTAGGGGATTCAAGCTTTGCTGCACCCCCCAAAAACGCGCTTGCGCCCACCGTTGCGCCGAGAGCTGCGCCAGCGCTTGCACTCAGAGCGCTTGGGAGTACCACAGTCTCTGCGGCTGCGCCTGCTTGAGGGGGCGACGTCTCCACGGCACGCACCACTGCTGCGGACGT
Organism: Rhodoferax sp.; assembly: GCA_029865675.1. GTDB lineage: Bacteria > Pseudomonadota > Gammaproteobacteria > Burkholderiales > Burkholderiaceae_C > Allorhodoferax. Next base: position 7,833 of record JARXAU010000208.1, on the reverse strand, counting down.
CGCGTTGCCACCGACCACCGGTTGACCAAGGCCCTTCGGGTCGCCAAACCGGCCGGCAGTGAGCGGCAAGTTTGAAGTCGGGGCGATTGCCATTGCCGATGCACTTTGCGGGCTTACCACGGCATTTGGGTTGGCGAGGATGGTGAGCTCCACTTTTGCTGCACGGGCCAAAAACGCGCTCGCTGCGGTGTTGGCCTTGAGGCTTGCATCAGGGTTATCGCTTGAATCGCTTCTCTTCACTGCATTTACAGGCGACTCTGCGGCACCCCGGGCCTCGGACAAGGCTTCTTCATGAGTGATCCCCAAAGGCATTGCATCCGGGTTGCCACTGACTGCCGGTTGACCAAGGTCCTGTAGGCCGACAAACCGGGCTGCATCGAGCAGCGGGTTTGCAGAGAGGGCACTTGCCAAGGGCGCTTCGCTTGGCGGCGTTATCACCGCGCCTGGGGTGGCCAAGATGGCGGTCTCAATCTTTGCTGCGGGCGTTAAAAAAGCGCCTTCAGCATCAACCGCATTGGGTGCAGTGCGGGCTGCCTCGCTGTCTAAATCCGTGCGATAGACGAGCGCCGGGTTCCGGTCGACCGTGGACATGGTGGTTTTGATGGTGGGCCCAAACAGCGCCTGTACTGCGGTTTCGTTGAGGCCTTGCTGGCGGGCAAACTGCGCCAGACTTTCCATGTCCGGCAACGGCGCATCGCTGGTAATCACTCGCATGTTGCTGCCCAGGGGCACGACTTGCAATCCGCTGTCTTGCGCCCCCAGGGCGGCAAGCTGTTGCCGCTGGGTTCTGAGGGTTTCGCCGGTCAACACCTGGGCAAAGTCGCCTGCCCCACTGCCCGTCTTAGACGCCGGGCCAGAGGGGCCCATGTCGACTGCTGCCGGTACTGCAACGGGCGAGATGCCTGTGGCTAAGAAACTGAGTTGAGATTCCATCTGGACAACCGTTCTGGGTGAAGCCACGCAATGTGGCAAAAAAGCACACAGAAGCAAGAAACGTGACAGGCTGATTTTTGCCACTGCCGTCTTCAGGCGGGGAGCTCCTGGGTGTCGGGAAAGTGTGGCATGGACATTGCATTCAGGCGGCACATGCACCCGCAATTCCGCCCAACCCCCGACGCTGGCCTCAGTCTCACTACGAAATACCGTCTATGAGCACGATGACCCTGTCGAACATTCGACAAAACCTGGCGAAGTTCAACTACAGCGACCTGAGTATTCCCGCTCTGGTGTTGTTGATCATGGGCATGCTGGTGATCCCGCTGCCGCCGGTGCTGCTGGACATTTTGTTCACTTTTAACATTGCGTCGAGCGTGCTGATCATCATGATCGCCATCAAGATCCGCAAGCCTTTGGATTTCTCTGCGTTTCCCTCGGTACTGCTATTTGCCACCATGCTGCGACTGGCACTCAATGTGGCGTCCGCCCGCGTGATATTGGTCAACGGCCATGAAGGCCATGATGCTGCGGGCAAGGTGGTGGCGGCCTTCGGCGAGTTTGTGATTGGCGGCAACTACGTGGTGGGCTTCATCATCTTCGCGATTTTGATGATCGTGAACTTCTTTGTGGTGACCAAGGGCGCGGGCCGGGTGTCTGAAGTGAATGCCCGCTTTACCCTGGACGCCATGCCCGGCAAGCAAATGGCCATCGACGCCGACCTGAATGCAGGCGTGATTGACCAAGAAACCGCCAAAACTCGCCGGGCCGAGCTGGCGCAGGAGTCGGACTTCTTCGGCTCGATGGACGGTGCTTCCAAATTCGTCAGTGGCGATGCCATTGCCGGCCTGTTGATTTTGTTTATCAACCTGATCGGCGGCCTGGCCATCGGTATTGGCCAGCATGGCTTGTCTTTGAGCGAAGCGGGCCGCATTTACACCTTGCTCACGATTGGCGACGGCCTGGTCGCGCAAATTCCGTCTTTGTTGTTGTCGCTGGCAACGGCCATCGTTGTGACCCGTGTGACGACCACCGAGTCCATGGCCGAGCAGGCCAGCACGCAGCTCGGCAACCCGACAGCGCTGTTTGTGACCTCGTCCATCATGGCGATTTTGGGCTTGGTGCCCGGTATGCCGCACCTGGTGTTCATTGCCTTGTCGGCGGGTGCGGCTGCGCTGGGCTTTTATGTGCTGCGCCGCGCGGCTGCAGCCAGTGACTCTCCCGAAAACATCGCCGCTGCGGCAGCGGCCATGCCCGAGCAGCCCAAAGAGCTGGGCTGGGAAGACCTCGACCAGGTCGACCTGGTGGGCCTGGAAATTGGCTACGGCCTGATACCGCTGGTCAACGCCGACACCGGCGGCCAGCTGATGACGCGCGTCAAAGGCGTGCGCAAAAAGCTTTCTGCCGAACTGGGCTTTCTGATCCAGCCGGTGCGCATCCGCGACGCCCTGAGCATTGACCCTGACAGCTACCACATCGTGCTCAAAGGCGTGATTCGGGGCCGGGGTAAGATCAAAGTGGGCCGCGAAATGGCCATCAACCCCGGCCAGGTTTACGGCCCGCTGGAAGGCACGCCCACGCAAGAACCGGCGTTTGGCCTGGAGGCCGTGTGGATTGAGCCCTCGCAGCGCGACCATGCCCGCGCCCTGGGTTACACCGTGGTGGACGCCGCCACCGCCGTGGCCACCCACCTGAATAAAGTGCTGCGCGACAACGCCTCTGACCTGCTCAGCCACGACGAAGTGCAGCAGTTGCTCGACAAGCTGACCGCCCGTTCGCCCAAGCTGGTCGAAGACCTGGTGCCCGCCAAACTGTCTTTGGGCGTGCTGACCCGTACCCTGCAAAGCCTGTTGAATGATGGCGTATCGATCCGTGACATGCGCACTATTGTCGAAACCCTGTCCGAAGTGGCCACCCGCACCCAGGACCCCGAACAACTCACCTCCTTGGTTCGTCCGCGCTTGGGTCGAATGATTGTGCAAGGCCTGGTCGATGACAAAGACACCCTCTCGGTGATGACTTTGGACCCTGGGCTGGAGCAGCTTTTGCATAACGTCTTGCAGCAACAAGGCCAGGGCCAGGCCATGGTGATTGAGCCGGGGCTGGCTGAGCGTTTGTTCAGCGCCCTGCGCGATGGCACCAAGTCGGTGGAAGACCTGGGCCATAACGCGGTTTTGGTGGTGTCTCCGGCCATTCGCCCTTGGTTGTCCAAATCAGCGCGCCACCGGGTGAGTGAATTGGTGGTTCTGTCGTACAGCGAGATTCCGGACGACCAGGCCGTCAAAGTGATTCATACCGTGCATGCGGAAACCAAAGTCAACGAGGTCAGGCGCTAAGACACCCTAGTTGTCACTTAGCCGACGCCTATTCGACGCCCCTCCAACCCATTGAAGCCTCCCATGGAACTCAAACGCATCCTTGCCAACGACACCAAGAGCGCCACCGAACGCGCCATGGCCTTGTATGGCCGCAATGTGCTGGTCATCTCCAACCACACGGTAGGTGGCCAGACTGAGCTAGTGGTCGCCCTGGACATTGACGAGCAGTCGCTCGATTCAACGGTCGCGCCTGCACTCCAAACGTTTGCGACTTCAGAGCTGGGTGGGTCCAAGGGCTTTTCGCAGCACTTCGCTCAAGCGCAGAGTCCCAATACAGGAGCCACGACTGCAGGCCACGCAGTGGCGCTGACCAAGCCCGATGAGGAGCGTGATTACCTGCGCAGCCGAGAAATCATGGACATGATTCGCGACGAAATCGCGGGCCTGCGCCGCGAAATCAGCCTGAGCCAAAAAACCACCGGCTGGCAGTCCAGCCTGAACCTGGCCGCAGAGGTGGAAGACCTGATGAGCTCGTTCACCCAGGCCGGCATGCCCACAGGCCTGCGCACACTCTTGCTCGACACGGTGAAAGACATGCGCAGCGAGCATGAGGCTCTGGCAGCCGTTCGTGACCAGCTAGAGGAAATCGCCCGGCGCCCCAGTGTTGCCATTCCGCAAAGCGGTGTCCACCTCATTGCCGGGCCTTCGGGTTCGGGCAAGACCATGATGGCCGTGCGCCTGGCCAGCCGGGCTGCCGCCCAGATGGGTGCCGACAAAGTCGCCGTGGTCAGCTACCAAGACGACCGCATCGGCGCTTGGCAGCACACCCAGGCTTTGGCAGCGCAGTCGGGCGTCGAATGCTTTCGGGCCGACACGCCGGCTGCTCTGGCCGCCGTGGTGGGGCGCTTGGGCGGCCGCAGCTTAGTGCTCATTGATACGCCGGGCAGCCAGATGGCCCAGCACGTTACCGAAATCCAAACAGCTTTCCCAGCCTGCGAAACCCATGCAGTGCTGGCCGCAGACGCGTCTTCGGCCACCTTGCGCCGTGTGTTGCGCAGTTCAGGCATTCGCTGGGACAGTCTGATGGTGAGTAAGCTCGACGAGTCGGTGCAGCCTTGGCCCTTGGTGGAATTTCTTTGCGATAACTTTTTGTCGCTGTCCGCCGCAAGCGACGGTCCCCAGGTCAACGCACTCAAGTGCGACTTGAACACCAGTGCCTTGGTGCTGATGGCGGTGGCCAAGCTGTCCCGCATTCCCGAGTCCGTGACCGCGAATACAGCACCCAAATCCCTCCCCTACAAGCTGCAGCCGCCGTCTCCGCGGCTTGCTATGCCCGCAAGCCCCAGGGGCTTACGCGGGCCTTTTAATTGAGCAACTCCGAGATAAACAATGAATAAGTCAGTTCGCACAGAGGTCATCGGCATTGCCAGCGGCAAGGGAGGCGTGGGCAAGACCACGGTTGCCGTCAATCTCGCCATCTCGCTGAGCATGATGGGCCACCGAGTCATGCTTTTTGACGCCGACTTGGGTCTGGCCAATTCGCAAATCGCGCTGGGTTGCGCCTGCCCCTTCAATTTGAGCCACTTTATGAGTGGGCAAAAGACTTTGCAAGAAATCACGGTCACCTCTCGCCATGGCGTGATGCTGGTGCCTGGGGCCTCTGGCGTGAAAGAGCTTGCCGCACTGAGCCGTGTTCAGGCGTCACGCATTGTGCAAGCCTTTAGCGCCTTGGAAGACGACATCGACTACCTCATCGTGGACGTAGCCGCCGGCATTTCGCCCTCGGTCTTGGCGTTTATGGGCGCCTGCCAGCGCCGCTTCATCGTGGTGCGCGATGACCCGTCCTCTATCGCAGACGCCTACGGCACGATCAAAGTGTTGATCCAAGACTACGACCTCAACGAGATCTACGTGATCCCCAACGCGGTCAACAGTCAAGCCGATGGGCAAAGCCTGTTTCGCCGCATCAACCAGGTGTGCGCGCAGTTTCTGAACTTCACCACCCACTACCTGGGATCGATCGAAAACGACGACGCGATTTTGGCAGCCCACAAAAAGTACGAGCCCGTGATGGAGTTCGCGCCAGGGAGCACCAGCGCGCGCGACTTTAAACGCCTGGCCAAATCGGTCACACAAATGGCGCCGATTGCCAACTTCTCGGGCGGCATGCAGTTTTTTGTTGAACGCCTGGTCCGCTACCAGGCTTGATTTTCATGTCGGTATCTACCCGCCTGTACGAAGACGCGCACGATGCCAGCGAGGCCTTGGTGTTGGCACATCTGGGCTTGGTGAAGCGGGTAGCCTTGCATTTGAAGGTGCGTATTCCCCCGTTCATGGAGCTCGACGAACTGATTCAGGTGGGCATGATTGGCTTGTTGGAGGCCGCGCGCGCGTTCAACCCGACCAAGGGGATTGAATTTGAAAGCTTCGCTTTAAGTCGGGTGCGCGGTGCTATTTTGGACGAGGTGCGCCAACTGTCGTACTTGCCGCGGTCGGCCGTGGCGTTCAACAAGTCGGAGAATCAGGCCACGCACACCTTGGCCAGTGAGTTAGGGCGCGCGCCCACCCAAGCCGAGCTGGCTGACCACATGGGCGACGATTTGGACTTGTTCCAAAAGCGGCGTGGCAACGCCAAGCGCTTTGAGACCCTGTCCATGGAAGTCATGACCGACGAGGTCTTGGGTATCGCCGATGAACATTCCCGCCAGCCCGACGCGATCGTGGAGCACCAGCAATTCATGCAGGCGGTGGCCGACTCGATTGGCGAGTTGCCCGAGCGCGACCAGTTGCTCATGTCTTTGTACTACGTGGAAGAGCTCAACCTCAAAGAAATTGGCGCGGTCCTGGGCGTGACCGAGTCGCGCGTTAGCCAGCTCTTGACGGCGGTGGTGAAAAAACTCCGCCAGAGCCTGAAGATCGAAGTCCCTCAAAAAGCCCCCGTCGCCCGGGCCCAGCGGATCGCCTAGTTTTCTCATGTCCCAAGCACTCAAGTTTTCGCAAACAGCGTCGATACCTAGTGGGTACCCCAACCCCGTAGGAGAAACCGATATGCGACTTCAGTTCAAGGCCATGGAATCATATGGTTCAGACAACCTGGCTTCCCAAGCCTCTGTGGCCAACAACGTTGCGCTGATCCAGATGCTGTTTGACGGCCTGGTGGACAGCTTGGCGGCAGCCCAAGGCCATCTTCGCCATGGCGCGATTCAGGAAAAGTGCAAATGCGTCACCCGCGCCAGTCGCATCGTGATCGGTTTGCAAGGCTCGCTCGATTTCGCCAAGGGTGGCGAACTGGCACAAAACTTGAATGATCTCTACAACTACGTCACCCGCCGTCTGATTTTCGCCAATGCCCACAACGACATGGCGGTATTGGAGGAAATCCACGGCCTGATGACGGAGATTCGCAGCGCGTGGCAAGAAGTGCCGGGCTTGTTGCCCAGCCAGGCCAGCACGCAGCGGCATTGAACGTTTGTAAGCGTTGCGCCATGTGGCGCAGCACAGATTGATTTTGGCATGGGCCCGGGGCCGTGTTTACCAAGTGGGCGCACTAGTGGATGGGCGCCCACTGTCCTTTTTTAGGAACGACTATGTTTGGCATCTTTGGCGTGATATTTTTGAATGTCTGCGTGTTCGGCAGCTTTATTGTGGGCGGCGGCAGCTTAGCCCCGTTTATCCACGCCGCGCCGATTGAGGGCTGGTGTATCTTGGGCTCTGCAATCGGGGGCATGCTGATTGGCAATAGCCCGGACGTCGTGAAGGCGGTTTTCGTGGGCATCGGGCGAACCTTCAAAGGATCCAAATACCGCAAAGATGACTACTTGAACACGATTTTCTGCGTGTCCAAGGTGATGAAGACGCTCAAGTCCGAAGGCGCAGTGGCCTTGGAAGCCCACATTGAGACCCCGGAGTCAAGCGCAATTTTCAGCGAATACCCCAAGCTGCTGGCAGACCACGCCTTGCTTCACCTAATTACCGACACTGTGCGCCTGATGGTGGTCTCCCAGGGCACGCTGAGCCCCATGGCGGTGGAAGAGGTGATGGACAGTTCCATCAAGTCCCACCACCACGACGAACTCAAGGCCTCAGACGCGATTGCCACCTTGGCCGGCGCACTGCCCGCGCTGGGCATTGTGGCGTGCGTGATGGGTGTGGTGAAAACCATGGAAAACATCGACCAACCACCGGCCGTGCTGGGCGGATTGGTAGGCGCAGCACTGGTGGGAACATTCATCGGTGTGTTTTTGGCCTACGGCTTCTTTGAGCCTTTTGCCAAGCGTCTGGCGCAAATCATTGAAGAAGAGGCCTGCATGTACGGCGTGGTCAAGCAAATCATCATCGCCACCATGCACGGACACCCCAAGCCGCTGATCTTGGAAGCCGCTCGTGTGTGTATCAGCCACCACAACCAGCCCAGCTTCGCAGAAGTGTTTGACGGTCTGCGGGGCAAGTAAACATGGCCACTGAGGCCGCCGTCGCGGTAAAAGAGGAAGAGGCCGTCGCCCCGGCGGTGGCCGTGGACTTGACGCCCCCCGCTGATGTGGCGCCGCCGCCGCCCGAAGCGCCGCTTGCGCCCATCGTTGTC
>JARXAU010000225.1 GCA_029865675.1 Rhodoferax sp. | reverse complement strand
GACTTCAGCAGCATTCGGGTCTCGAATTCCAACACGGCGGCGTTTACTGCCAGTACCAGCGCCAGTGCCACCGCGGGCAACCACTCGGTGCAGGTCCACAGCCTGGCAAGCGCCCAGCGCAACGCCACAGCCGTGGGTTTTGCCGGCTCCACCACCCAGATCAATGCCGGCGAATCGATCAGCCTTTCGGTAGGCATTGCCCAAAGCAGCACCGGAACCACTGGCTTTGCCACCACCAGCAGCGCCATCAACGGCGGCGATGCGATGACCCTGACTTTGGGTGGCGGCGCCTTCCCCGGGGGACCGTCTATTGTCTTAGCGGCGGGCGAAGACACGCCTGAAGGCGTGCGGGACGCCATCAACAACGCCAACCTCGGTATAAGCGCAGAAATCATTGACACGGGAGACGCCAGCGCGCCCTACAAGGTGGTGGTGACAGGTGCCACCGGTTCGGGCAATGACTTCACCGTGACCAGTAACGCCTCGGGCATTGACTTTGCTACCACCATCCAGTCGGCGTCCACCTCCACCATTAGCGTGGCCGCCGGCAGTGACACACCGGCTGGCGTAGTGGCTGCAGTGAACGATGCGGGTGTGGGCCTGAGCGCACAACTGGTCAACACCGGCGACCCCAGCACGCCCTACAAGGTCGTGCTCACTGGAACCACAGGAAAATACAACGCCTTTAGCGTGAGCAGCAGTGCTTCGGCGCTGAACTTTGGCACCACCCTGCAGTCCGCAGGCAACGCCTCCCTGACCGTAGACGGCGTCTCTATCTCCAGCAGCAGCAACGCGGTCGGTGACGCTGTGCCCGGCCTGACCCTGAATCTTTTAGGCACCACCAGCAGTGCCGCCACCTTGGGCCTGAGCAATGACACCAGTGCCGTCACCACCAAGGTAGCCGCATTGGTGAGCGCCTACAACGACGCGATGGATTTGTTTGACGAACTGGCCGATCCAAAGTCCACGCTTGAGAATTACGGCGGCACCATGGTGGGCAATTCCACCCTGAACACACTGCGCACCGAACTGCGTACTTTGGTCACGCAAAACTCCTCAGCCATGGCATCCTCAGGCGACCTGAGCGCGTTGCGTGACATTGGAATTGAAATCAACAGCAAAGGTCGGCTCAGCACCAATTCTGTCAAGCTCGATCTCGCGGTCAATCTGAACTTCAACAACACGGTAACGCTGCTGTCGGGCAACCAAGAAAACCAAAGTGCCTACGACAGCAACCCCAGCGGCTTGGCGGGCGACGCGAGCAAAAGCATCACCAGCTTGCTCAGCTCCAGCGGGACCGTGGCCATCGAAAGTGCCAATGCCACCAGCCGCATTAGCGAATACGAAGACGACCTTAGTGCCTTGCAAGAACGCATGACCATGCTGCTGGCGCGCTACAACCAGCAATTTGCCGCCATGGACAGCATCGTGGGGCAAACCCGCAGCACGCAGTCCGGGCTGACGAGCAGCTTTGAAGGTCTGATGGCCATGTACACCAAAAACTAAGCGTGTTCTTTGGCCAGCGTGCGCCACGCGCGGGCGTCCGATAAACACAAGCGCCCCGGGCAGCGGAGCCCAACTCAAGTTTTGCCTTCTACTGCCGATTCTTTAGTCACTGCAGTTAAAGCACGGCAGCGTTGCTACCGTGCTAAGCAATCCGCCAAAGAACTGCATTTTGAAAGGACGGCAAAACATGACTTCCGAAGTTAGTCTGAAAACCAGCGGCCCGCCCGCTGTCGTCGCGTTCGAGGCAAAACCATTGGCACCCGCTGCCAATACTGCACCGAAGGTGGCGCAAAGCAAGCCCGTGGGGATTGAATTTGATCCTGCGCAAGCGCAGCAAAACCTGCGCTCGGCGGTGGGCATGCTCAACGAGCAAATGGCAGCCAACAAGCAAGGATTGGGGTTTAGCTTTGACCAGGCCATCAACGGCACAGTAATCAAAGTGACCAACACCCATACCGGCGAAGTGGTGCGCCAGATCCCGACCGAAGACGTGCTGCGTATGGCGCACAAAATCGACGATATGAAAGGCCTCTTGTACAACAAGGTGGCTTAAAACGAAAAAGATGCTAAAGAATTTTCTGCAGCATCCGATTCATTAGTTAACAGAGATCAGTTTCTGTCGCGGTAGGTAAAGAGAAGCAACACCATTTCTTTGTCTGCTTATTCATTTAGGTTATTCACTCTTCACACTCAGGAGAATTGTTATGTCAGTTATCAACACCAATGTGAGCGCTCTTTATTCCCAAAACGCCATGAAGGTCAACTCCCGGGCCATGAGCAGCGCCATGGAGCAGCTCTCCACCGGCACCCGCGTCAACTCGGCAAAAGACGACGCCGCTGGCCTGGCCATCGGACAGACCATGACCGCGCAAATTCGCGGCCTGAACCAAGCGGTTCGCAACGCAAACGACGGCATCAACCTGTTGCAAACTGCAGAAGGCGCCATGGTGGAGCAGTCCAATATGTTGCAACGGATGCGCGAACTGGCTGTTCAGTCATCCAACGGAACGCTTTCGGACACGCAGCGCGGCTACTTGAATACCGAGTTCACACAGCTCGCGACCCAAATCACTGACATTGGGACCGACACCACATGGAACGGCACCAATTTGTTGGACGCCACTGGAAACATCGGTGTGTCTGGGACCGCTGGTACATTTGATTTCCAGGTGGGACAGAACGCTGATGAGACGATCTCTGTGGCAATCGCCGATATGTCAACTTTGGGTTCTGGCGCGGGATCGATTGCAACGGCCGCTACCGCATCCACCGCTATCGCGTCCATCGACACTGCGTTGGGCACCATCAACAACCAGCGCGCCACGATTGGTGCAGGCATCAACCGCCTCACCTACGCCGCAGACAATTTGACCAACATTTCTTCTAACGTCACCGCATCGCGCAGCACCATCATGGACACCGACTACGCGACCGCTTCGACCCAGCTGGCGAAGACGCAGATCATCCAGCAAGCGTCTACTGCCATGCTGGCCCAAGCCAACCAGCAACCACAAAGCGTGTTGGCACTGCTGAAGTAAGCGCGGCATAGCAGTCGGATCGGGCGCAGGCCCGCGCGTACTGCAAGCAAAGCCTCGTCAAAAGGCGACCTGTCTGTGCGACAGGTCGCCTTTTTTGCGCTCTCTGGACCGTCCCGCACATTTCTGATGCGTTGCAAAAGTACGTCTACAAAAACGCTGGCACACCCCTTGCTTTAGAGAGCATGTGGGCCACTGAGGGTCCATTTTTTGACACCCTTGTGTACCCACGGGTTGCGGCTCTGACATTTTGGTCCGAGTGCCCGTTTTTTTAAGAAAGAATTGACATGACACGCATCAACACCAATGTGAGCGCGCTCTACGCTCAAGATGCCATGAAGATCAACGCCCGGGCCATGGGCAGCGCCATGGAGCAACTCTCCACCGGCACCCGCATCAACTCTGCCAAAGACGATGCCGCCGGCTTGGCAATCGGGCAGACCATGACTTCGCAAATTCGCGGGCTGAACCAAGGGGTCCGTAATGCAAACGACGGCATCAACATGATGCAAACCGCTGAAGGCGCCATGGTGGAGCAGTCCAACATGCTCCAACGGATGCGCGAACTCGCGGTCCAGTCAAGCAACGGCACTCTCTCGCTGGACCAGCGCGAATACTTGAACACCGAATTCACCGCACTGCGAAGCCAAATCGACAGTATCGCCAGCCAAACCACTTGGAACGGTCAGCAACTATTGGACGGCACCTCGCAGGTCAGCATCGGCGGGGTGGCCGGCCAGTTCGACTTCCAGGTCGGACAGGCCACGGGACAAACCATCAGCGTGACGGTTGGCGCGATGACCAATGCCGCATTGGGCATTGCCGATTTAGGGGTGGACACCGCCCCGCTGGCATCGGCCGCCATTGAGACCATCGACTCGGCTTTGAACATCATTAATACCCAACGAGCGGCAATTGGCGCAGGTATTAACCAGATGACCTACGCCGCCGACAATTTGACAAATATCTCCTCGAACGTCACGCAGTCTCGCAGCACCATCATGGACACCGACTACGCTCAGGCGTCCACCCTACTGGCCAAGGCACAAATCATTCAGCAGGCGTCCACCGCCATGCTGGCACAGGCGAACCAGCAAGCACAAGGCGTGATGGCCTTGCTGAAGGGCTAGTTGAGGTACTGCCGCCCTGCGATCAACCGTGGGGCGTTGGACGGCTTCATCACACGGGGTCGCGGCTTGTACCGGACCGTTCAGGCTGGGACCCGCTCGCTTTCGTTCTGTGGCTCATGCTGCACCCAGCCACAGAGAGCTCTTCAGCGGCAACTGGGGTGTCGCTTTCCGCTAGCTGACCAGCAAGGTCTCCAGACTGCTTTCTAGGTTGCGGACAAACCGCGGTGTGTCGAACAGCGCGCCCTCGGTCTTAAGGGACTTGAGCTGGTCTCTGAGGTCAGCCAGTTGGTCGGGGCGGTTGGCCAGCTCCACAGCCATTTCTTCGTAATCATTCAAGGTGTGGGTGATGAGCGAATGCAAACCCGCCGCCGTCAGTAGCGCGCCTGCCATGCGCGAAGCAAAAGACCGACCGCAAAGCGTCAAAAGGGGCAACTCCATCCACAGCGCGTCGTTGGCCGTGGTGCCCGCATTGAACGGAAAACTGTCGAGAAACAGGTCAGCGACTTGATAACGCGCCAAATAGATTTCTGGCGAAACGCGGGGGGCAAAAATCAGGCGCTGCGGGTCCACACCACGCGCTGCGGCTTCTTTTCTTAAGTTCTCCATCGACCACTGGTTGTCCCCCAAAAGCCAAAGCACGCTTGCGGGTACACGGCGCAAGATGTTCATCCACACGGCAAATACCTCAGGCGTAAATTTGTAGTTGTTGTTAAACGAACAAAACACAAATCCCTCGCTTGGCAACGCGCACTGCGCCCTGCTGGGCTTCGGTCCGACCGGTCGTTGCCTGTCGCTGACCTGGTACACGTCAGGCATGTACAAGGGGCGCTCGGAATAGTGCAGCGCTTCGCTCTCAGGGATCAAAAAACGGTCGGCAATCACATAGTCGATTGACGGCAAACCCGTCGTGGCCGGCAGGCCCAAGTACGTAATTTGCACTGGCGCGGGTCGGTAAGCCAGCATGGTGGCACGCGCTCCGGCAGTTTGCCCCTGAAGATCGATCAAAACATCAATCTCATCGGCCCGGATGCGCTCCGCTGCAGCTTCGTCGCTCAAAACATCGATTCGTGTGAAGTGGTCCATCGCATTGATTACGCGCTGGCGCATGGGCGTGCCGTCCTCGGGACTCCAACAGTAACCGTAGACTTCAAAGCGTTCGCGATCATGCAGCTCAAAAAGCTCCACTGTCAGCAAAGAAACCGGATGGAGGCAAAAGTCGCCTGAGCAGTAACCGATGCGTATCCTTTTGTGGCCATAGCCCGCCACATCGGCCAATTTGGGCACTTCGCTGCGCAGCTTCTTTTTCACAAACCTGCGCGCGGCCGCAAGCTGGTCTGCCGGGTCGTCTGAAATGCTCAGCATCGACAGCGCCGAGGTTGCGTCCTGCATCGCGCGGCGACTCACCCCCGGCAGCAAACCATAGGTGGGCCATGCGCATTGTTTTTGCCGCAGCGATATCCAGTGGTGCAACACATCCGGCTGCTCCGGCTCCAGCTCTAAGCTTCGGGTGAGCATGGCCGTGGCCTCGGCCAACTGTTTGCGCATTTCCAACACGCGGCCGAGCTGATTCAAAGCCATCACCAGCAAAGGCTTGTTGTCCTTCGAGGGTTTTGCGAGGCTCTTCTCCACCCAGCGCCACTCGTCCAGTGCTTGGTCTACCTTGCCCAGGCGCTCTAGCAAAGTGCCCAGGTTCAGTCGCGGCTGTATGAACCCTGGCGCCAGTTCCACGGCACGCCGGTAGGCCGACTCGGAGCCGGCAAGATCACCAGCATTACTCAGCGCGACTCCGAGGTTGAACTGCACGATGTACTCCAGTTCAGACGCGTTGCGGGCGATCCAAGTTCGGTACAACACGATGGCCAAAAAGCTGCGCCCAGCCGCCTCCAAGCGCGACGCGCAGGCTATCAGGGCGTTGAAGTCCAGCTCCCCTTGCCAAGCCAACTCAATTTGACGCTCGAATGAAAGTTCTATGGTCAAGGCACACCCCAGCAGGAATCAGTTAGCACAAGGCCGGCCCGTCTTGGTCAAGCACCCCACCCCATAGACCAGCAGGGGTGGGAGTTCTTGCTGTGGATAGCCTGCTTGCTGCAAAACCAAGTCAGTGCCTCATTTTGGCATTGCTAAATTGGAAAAACTGCCTGGGCTCGCCAGCTCGGTCTTGGGACGCATCTCCCCGCTGGCCAACTGGGCTGCTTGGCTCGACCCCAGCCCAGCAACTTGCGGGCCGTAGGTGCCTGCCAGGCCTGCTGCATCCAGCGGCCTGCCATTGACATCAAACTGCCGAATCGCATCGACCAGGCTCGCGATGGCAAGCGGTGCCGTGTTCTCCGCAAGCCCCAACCCGCCCAATGTCCCTGCAGTCAATGCAGCAACTTGCGGTGACGCATCGGCAAATGCACCTATCGCTTGCGCCATGCCACTTACTTTTGTGCCCAAGCTCGCCTCAATCGCTTCGGTCGGCTGGGTCGCTTGCACCGCGAACCAAACGTCCGCCGCAGCGTGGGTAGCCCCGTCAGCGGTTTGGTAAGTCGAGGTCAGCCCCACGAGATTGCCCTTGTCCACCACCCGGTTGCTGTCCGTTGCCAGGCCTAGTTGGGTGATCCCAAGTGCGTCCAGGGACTTGAGCTCCATCGCGCTGCTGACACCGTCGGTGTTGGAGTCCACCCATACGCGCAGATCTGCAAACCTGGTGTCCGTTCTGCTGATCACGCCATCATGGTCGCTGTCGAGTTCTGCCAGGGCCACGTAGCCATCGGCAGCCTTGTCGCCATTGGCCAAGGTGGTGGACGAACCAAACAATTCCGACCCATCGTTCACCAGGCCGTCGCCGTTGTGGTCCATCGCCAAGAGACCATCGCCTTGGCTTACCAAGCCAGTGTTAACCGCCAATCCCGTGGCCCGCAAATCGAACTGCACGCCGGCGGACAGGGCCAGGGTTCTCACTCCATCTCCATTGAGGTCCAACACAATGGGCGTACTGAAGTCCATCACCTCAATCTGGCTGGTCGTTAGCGCGTTGAACTGGCTAGCAGTAAGGGACTCTACCTGCGCGGTGGTCAGGGCATCGACCTGGCTGGTGGTGAGCGCCTGCACGCTGGCCGTGCTCAGACTCGCAATCTGGGCAGTGCCCAAGGCGATCAGCTGGACGGTGCTCAACGAAACCACTTGGTCCGTGGAAAGCGCTTGCACATTGGCCGTGGTCAGGGCCACTAAGTCGGCAGTCTCTAGGGCCGCGATCTGGTCCGTGGTCAAGGCCCCCACGTTCGCAGTGCTCAAACCGACCGCCTGGGCCGTGGTAAGGGCCACGATCTGGTCGCTCGTCAAGGCGGCTACCTGCGCTGTGGAAAGGCTGCGCACGTTGGCAGTGCTCAGCGCCGCAATGCTGGCGGTGGACAGCGCCACGATCTGGTCCGTACTGAGCGCATTGGCTTGCGCGGTGCGCAGGCTTACGACCTGTGCAGTGCCCAGCGCAGCGACTTGTGTTGTGCTCAGGGCTACCAACTGCGCGGTGGACAGCGTCTGCACGTTGGCCGTCGTAAGGGCCAACAGGTCCGCAGTCTCCAGGGCCACGATTTGGTCTGTAGTCAGCGCGCCTACATTGGCAGTGCTCAGGCCAGCGACTTGGGCGGTGCTCAAAGCGACTACCTGATCGGTGCTCAGCGCTGCGACCTGTGCGGTCAAGAGCGCTTGCACGTTGGTAGTGGTCAGCGCCTCCACATCCGCCGTTTCCAGGGCCACGATTTGGTTCGTGGTGAGGGCGCGCACGCTATCTGTGGTGAGCGCGACCACTTGCGTAGTGGTCAGGGACACCACTTGGTCAGTGGTGAGTGCTGCAATTTGTGCCGTCAACAAGGCCGCGACTTGGGCCGATCCCAGTGCCTCAACCTGGGTCGTGCTCAGGGCTGCGATTTGTGAGGTCGAGAACGCCCGCACGTTAGCGGTCGTCAGGGCCGCCAGGTCGGCGGTCTCCAAGGCCACGATTTGGTCGGTGGTCAATGCCCGCGCATTAGCGGTGCTCATGCCAGCGACTTGCGTGGTAGTCAATGCAACCACTTGATCGGTCGTGAGCGCTGCGACCTGTGCGGTCAAGAGCGCCTGCACATTAGCCG
>JARXAU010000196.1 GCA_029865675.1 Rhodoferax sp. | reverse complement strand
CCCGCGCACAGCCAAAACCCCAAGCGCGCGCGCTGGTGCAGCACCCAGGCCGACATGGCCGCAGTGGCCAGCGGCAGCAAAGCGGTAAACACCGCCGCGTGGCCAGACGTCACCTGGCGCAGCGCCAAGCCCAGAAACAAGGGGAAACCAATGGCATTGCCCAGCAGCGCCATCAGCAGCGGCAGACGCTGGGTGGACAAGGGCCACGGCGAGCGCGTGACCAGCAAAAACACAATGGACAAGCCCCCGGCCAGCGCCGCGCGGGCAAAGGTAATAAACCAGGCCGAGAGCTGCGGGTCTGCGGCCGTGCCCGTGGCCAACCGCGTCATGGGCAGGGTAACGGCAAATATCGCTACGCCCAGCACGCCCAGCCACAGGCCCAGGGTTTCTTGTTTGGAATTCATGCGCCTGAGTGTAGACAGGCCTCAGCACCGAAAAGGGCGCTTACAGCGTCCCCATCCAACAAGCCGTAGCCACCAACACCCCCGCCATAGCCCGGTTAAACCAGCGCAGCCGCAGTGCCGTGGCCAGGCCGCCCACCACCGGGCCGCTAAGCCACTCGCGCAGCAGCGCGCCCATGGCCGCATAAAGCAGGTTGCTGAAAAACCCAAAGGCCACCATCAGCGATAGCGTTATGGCAAAACGCTGCAGCACATCTTCGCGCCCGGCCAGCCAACCGGCCACCACGGTGAGCGCCAGCATCCAGGCCTTGATGTTCAAAAATTGCAACGCCACGCCTTGGGTGAAGGTGACCTGCAGTCGCGCCAAGTCGGCCTGCGCCAGCGTGCGGCTGCCCCAGAGCTTGGCCGCCAGCCACAGCAAATAGGCTATGCCCAGGGACTGGATCGCCAGACGCAAGCCCGGCACGGCCACTACCACCGCGCCCAGCCCCGCCGCACACAAAGTAAACAGCAAGCCCCAGCCCACCGGCACCGCGCAGACAAAGCGCAGCGCGTGCTTGAGCCCCAGATTGGCACCCAGGGCGGTGGACAAAGCAGTGTTGGGGCCGGGGGAAAAGCTGGCGGCGGTGCACAGCAAGAGCAAGGCGGTGAGTTCGGCAAGGGGCATGGGTATGGACTGTAGCGACCAGGCTGCGGTCTCTGCGGCCGCAGCCGCTGTCATATTGCGCGGCCTGCCGCTGCCGCTACTTTACGTGTTGCGTGCGAAGCAACCCTGGTACACGCCCGATTCAGACGGATCAAAAAATCTAAGTTGGAAGCGCTTCACAATTGATGCATTGATTCAACAACCGTGCATTCACTGCTGTAGGATTAAGTGCAAATTTCATCACCAAAAGGAGCGCCATTGCCCACAATTGCACGAGAAATTGTCAGGCGTCTGGCATTACGAGGGGCATTCGCCTGTGCACTACTATCTTCAGCAGCATCGCAACTGCATGCTCAGCAATCGGAGATCGACCCATCGCTTAATGAAACTGTCTTGATGGTCCCAAAGAAGGGCCTATTTACCATCGAGCTGGAAACCACAATCTACAAGCCCGATGGCGATGGGCCATTTCCCATTGCGATCATCAACCATGGAAAGGCGCCCGGAGACACAAGGTTCCAAAGCCGATACCGTCCAGCCGTCGCTGCTCGTTTCTTCCTGCAGCGTGGGTATGCGGTAGTTGTTCCAATGCGGCAAGGTTTCTCCAAGTCGCAAGGGTCATATATTGGTGTTGGCTGCAACATAGGCAGCAATGGAGAAACACAAGCTGAAGACGTCAAAGCAACGTTGGACTATGTGACCGCTCAAGGATGGGCAGATAAGAATCACATCCTTGTAATTGGACAATCTCACGGTGGGTGGACCACTCTTGCGTTTGGCACCTTCAACTACCCAGGAGTTCGGGCACTCATTAACTTTGCTGGTGGGTTGCGCCAAGAGTCATGCTCTGCCTGGGAACTTGGCCTAGCAAAAGCAGCGGCGAGCTATGCAAAGAACACGCGAGTACCCTCTCTTTGGCTCTACGGTGACAACGATAGCTACTTCAAGACTTCAACCTACCGAGGGATGTTTGACAGCTACACAGAGGCAGGAGGATCGGCTCGCTTGGTTGCATTTGGCATATTTGGCGCAGACTCCCACAGCCTATTTGGAGCCAGAACTGGTGCACGAATTTGGCAGCCAGAAGTCACGGCGTTCTTACGTTCAGTAGGAATGCCTAGTGAACGATTGGAGATCTACGCCAAATACGGTAGTGCTAACCTGACGGAGACACCACCCAGTACAGATTTCGCACCTTTGAACGATGAAGCGGCAATACCTTTCCTCAAGGATTCGGGGAGAAACGGATACAAGACTTACCTCACGAAACTGATTCCCCGTGCATTTGCAATTTCACCCAATGGAGCATGGGGCTGGGCGGAAGGAGGCGAAGATCCGCTTAAGCGCGCGATGGTAAATTGCAACAAGTTCGGAAAGGGACTTTGCAGGCTCTATTCGGTTGATGACTTTGTAGTTTGGCATTCTGAATCACAGTGAGCCTATCAATAATGAAAATGAAAGTCCAGTTTTGGGTGGTTTGATCCCAGCGCTCTATGCCCGTTGCAGCCCAATTTAGTGATTGATCGTCGTGCAGCCTGATAGCAGCGCTCGGCTTAATTACTGATTGCCTGCCCCCGGCCAAGTTCAGTAACTTCTCGAGTTCCTTGCCAGGCGGATTCAAGCACGAAGTGCAATCCATGAAAACCACCCCCACCCCCTGGCCGCCCTGGTCCAAGCCGTGGCCTTTGCCGCCGACAAGCACCGCAACGCGCTGAAGGCGTTTTCTTAGGGAGCCAAGCGTTTAGCAAGGCAAGGAGTTCCAAATGACAGATCTCAAAATCACCAAAGGCAGCGCCAACGTGTTCGCAGACCTTGGCTTTGGACCGCCGGAGTCGCAAAACCTGTTGTTGCGTTCGCAAACCATGATCGCTTTGGTCCATTGGTTCAATGCCAGCGGTTTGACGCAAGCGGCCGCAGCCAAGACGCTGGGCGCGACGCCACTTAGACGAAAAATGTGCAGCCCGGCACTCAAAGCGTCCCCATCCAGCAAGCCGTAGCCACCAACACCCCCGCCATAGCCCGGTTAAACCAACGCAGGCGCCACGCCGTGGACACACCATCCACCACCGGGCCGCTAAGCCACTCGCGCAGCAGCGCGCCCATGGCCGCATAAAGCAGGTTGCTGAAAAACCCAAAGGCCACCATCAGCGGTAGCGTTATGGCAAAACGCTGCAGCACATCGTCGCGCCCGGCCAGCCAACCGGCCACCACGGTGAGGGCCAGCATCCAGGCCTTGATGTTCAAAAACTGCAGCGCCACGCCTTGGGTGAAGGTGACCTGCAGGCGCGCCACGTCGGCCTGCGCCAGTGTGCGGCTGCCCCAGAGCTTGGCCGCCAGCCACAGCAAATAGGCTATGCCCAGGGACTGGATCGCCAGACGCAAGCCCGGCACGGCCACTACCACCGCACCCAGGCCCGCCGCGCACAGCGTAAACAACAAGCCCCAGCCCACCGGCACCGCGCAGACAAAGCGCAGCGCGTGGCGCAAGCCCAGGTTGGCACCCAGGGCGGTGGACAAGGCGGTATTGGGGCCAGGGGAAAAGCTGGCGGCGGTAGACAGCAAGAGCAAGGCGGTGAATTCGGCAAGGGGCATGGGGATGGACTGTAGCGACCAGGCTGCGGCGGCCCACCACAGGGCCATACCGAAACTTAGGCCGGCAAAATAATGCACTTCTCCATTACGATGCGCACTTTTGCATGAACGAGGTATTCCTATGACCCAATTAACCGTCACCGCCCGGGGCCAAGTCACCTTTCGCAAAGAGGTGTTGCAGCACCTTGGCATACGGCCTGGTGACAAGATGGAGCTGGACTTGCTGCCCGGCGGCAAGGGGGTTCTGTATGCCGCAAAACCGGCCGGCACCATGGAGGATTTCGTCGGCCTGCTGGCGGGTAAGACTGCGAAAGTGGCCACACTGGAAGAGATGGACCAGGCCATCGCCCAAGCCTGGGGCGACGCGCCATGAAGATCACCGCCGACACCAATGTGCTGGTGCGCGCCCTGGTGCGCGACGACCCGCAACAGGCGCAGGCGGCGGCTGACGCCTTGTTGTCCGCCACCTTGGTCGCGGTGGCGCTGCCCAGTTTGTGCGAGCTGGTCTGGGTGCTGCGCCGCGTTTACGGTTTTGGGGTGGCTGACGCAGCGGCGGCGGTGCGCGCCTTGATGGCCGCCTCCAATGTGCAAGCCAGTCGCCCAGCCGTGGACGCTGGCTTGGCGATGCTGGAGGCAGGCGGCGACTTTGCCGACGGTGTCATCGCATTTGAGGGCCAGTGGCTGGGCGGCGAGACCTTTGTGTCTTTTGACAAACAAGCCGTGGGCTTGCTGCAGGCGCAGGGCCAAAGCGCGCGGCTTTTGTAAACCCCCGCCCCACAGTGCAAAGGCCCCTTGGCGCCGCACTGCGCCAAGTACCATTGCCAGCCCTGCGCATCTTCGTCCCCGTTTTTCGCAAACCGACCTATGAGCCACGCCACCAAACGCCCCCACATCCTGTTCATCATGGCCGACCAGATGGCCGCGCCCTTGCTGCCGCTGCACGACCCGGCATCTGTGATGCAAATGCCGCATTTGTCTAAGCTGGCCGCTCAGGGTGTGACTTTTGACTCGGCGTATTGCAACAGCCCGCTGTGCGCGCCCTCGCGCTTTAGCCTGGTGAGCGGTCAATTGCCCTCGCGCATTGGCGGCTTTGACAATGCGGCGGACCTGGCTGCCGACGTGCCCACCTACGCCCACTACTTGCGCAACCTGGGCTACCGCACGGCGCTCTCGGGCAAGATGCATTTTTGCGGCCCCGACCAGTTGCACGGCTACGAGGAGCGCCTGACCAGCGACATTTACCCCGCCGACTACGGCTGGGCGGTGAACTGGGACGCGCTGGAAAAACGCCCTAGCTGGTACCACAACATGGCCTCGGTGCTGCAAGCTGGGCCGTGCGTGCGCAGCAACCAGCTCGACTTTGACGAAGAAGTGGTGTTCAAAGCGCGCCAATACCTGTATGACCATGTGCGCAACACGCCCGAGCAGCCGTTTTGCCTGACGGTGTCGATGACGCACCCGCACGACCCGTACACCATTCCCGCCGAATACTGGGACTTGTACGAGGGCGTGGACATCCCCATGCCGCGCACCGTGATTGCCCAGGCGGCGCAAGACACGCATTCCAAACGCCTGCTCAAGGTGATTGACCTGTGGGACAAACCGCTGCCTGACGAAGCGATTGCCCGCGCCCGGCGCGCCTACTTTGGCGCTTGCAGCTATGTGGACAGCCAAATCGGCAAGCTGCTCAAAACCCTGGACGACTGCGGCCTGCGCGAGGACACCATCATCGTGTTCTCGGGCGACCACGGCGACATGTTGGGCGAGCGCAGCCTTTGGTACAAGATGCATTGGTACGAGATGGCCGCGCGCGTGCCCCTGGTCATCCACGCGCCCCAGCGCTTTGCCGCGCACCGGGTGACGGGCAGCGTGTCCACCATCGATTTATTACCCACCTTTGTGGAGCTGGCCGGTGGCACGCTGGACGCGCATTTGCCGATCGATGGCCGCTCGCTGCTGCCGCACTTGCAAGGCGTGCCCGGAGCGCCGGGCCACGACGAGGCGATTGGCGAATACATGGCCGAGGGCAGCAAGACGCCGCTGGTGATGATCCGCCGTGGGCCCTGGAAGTTCATGTACTCGCAAGACGACATTTGCCTGCTTTACCACCTGGAGACTGACCCGGACGAGTTAAACAACCTGGCCGCCGTGCCCGCGCACCAAGCAGTGCTGGGCGCCTTTGTGCAAGAAGTGGCAAAGCGCTGGGACTTGCCCGCCCTGCACCAGGAGGTGCTGGCCAGCCAGCGCAGGCGTCGGCTGGTGGGGCACGCGCTGACCCAGGGCAAGCTCACTTCCTGGGACCACCAGCCACTGGTGAAGGC
>JARXAU010000176.1 GCA_029865675.1 Rhodoferax sp. | reverse complement strand
TTGGAAGGCCGAGCTGTCTGCGCTCGACGCAGCAGCCGACTTGGACAGCCTGCAACGTGCTGCATCAGCAGCCCAATCTGCTTACATGTCAGAAGCGACCGTGGTGTCTGAGGCGCGCGCGCGCGCCGCCCCATTGTTAGCAACCGCCATTACCCAAGCGATGCAAGGACTGGGCATGCAAGGGGGCCAATTTGTGGTGCAGCTTGATGCCTTGGCGCAGCCACAGCAATGCGGCTTGGAAGACGTCGCGTTTCTGGTGGCAGGCCATCCCGGCAGCACTCCGCGCCCGGTCGGTAAAGTGGCCTCGGGCGGTGAGCTATCGCGCATGGCGCTGGCCATCGCCGTGACCACCAGCCAGCTTGGCACGGCGCAAACGCTGATTTTTGACGAGGTGGACGCCGGTGTAGGGGGCGCCGTTGCGCACACCGTGGGGCAGCTGATGCACCAATTAGGCCGTGACCGCCAAGTGCTCGCCGTGACACACCTACCCCAAGTAGCGTCTTGCGCCGACCAACACTGGGTGGTTTCCAAACAACTACAAGACGGCAGTACGGTAAGCAGCGTCTCCGCCGTGCAAGGCCCAGAACGCACCGGCGAGATAGCCCGCATGCTGGGCGGCGACGCAGGCTCGGTTGCCACCGTAGCCCATGCCAGCGAAATGCTGCAGCGGGGCATGGCATGAGCGCCCCAGCCATGGAGTTGGTGCTCATTACCGGCATGTCGGGCTCCGGCAAATCGGTGGCCTTGCACGCCCTGGAAGATGCCGGTTTTTACTGCGTTGACAATCTGCCCCCCGAGCTGCTGCCGGACTTTGTGGCCTTGGAGAAGCAGCACGCCGCAGCACGCGTAGCCGTCGCCATGGACGTGCGCAGTGCGAGTTCACTGCCCTTGGTGCCGCATCAGTTAGCCCGTTTGCGCGAGCAAGGCGCCAGCATCAAGGCGCTTTTTCTGGATGCAGGCACCGGCACCTTGGTGCGCCGCTACTCAGAAACCCGCAGAAAGCACCCCTTATCCCAGGTCAAGATTGGGCCCGCCGCAGGCGACTTGCGCCGCGCGCTGGTGGAGGCGATTGAACTTGAGCGCAAGATGCTCGAAGCCATTCGCGCCCAGTCTCATGTCATTGACACCAGCATGCTCCGCGCGGCGCAACTGCAAAGCTATGTGAAAGCCCTGATAGGCTCGGCTCCGGCGCAACTCACCTTGGTGTTTGAGTCCTTTGCCTTCAAGCGGGGGGTGCCTTCAGATGCCGACTTTGTGTTTGACGTTCGCATGCTGCCCAACCCGCATTACGAAAGCGACCTCAAAGCCCTGACGGGGCGCGATACACCGGTCGCTGATTTTTTACGCGCACAGCCCGAAGTCGGGCATATGCAGACACAAGTTTCCGAGTTTTTGGGCCACTGGCTGCCCGCCTTGGCGCGAGACCACCGCAGCTACGTCACCGTGGCTGTGGGCTGCACTGGAGGCCAGCACCGATCTGTTTTTTTGGTCGAGCAACTCGCGATGCACTTTGCATCCCAATGGGTCACGCTCAGACGCCACCGGGAACTTGACGCCTGGCCCAGCGCCGAGACCACTTAAAACAAAAAAAGCTGCGCTCCTTATGGATAGTCGGGCACCAGCAGTTTGCGAATGGGTGCAGGCAAGCCTATGGACGGCCACCGGTCGGCCGGCACCCACCTGCCGCCGAGCGTGGAAAACTCCGCTGCAGCACCCACTGTCAAGTGCCATGGATGCAAATGCAAATCCTTGTGCGTGAGCACATGCATGAAAGTGGCTCCCGCTTGCAGAGCTGCCCGTGAACTTTGCGGCACGGAGGCGCGCAACGCTTCCTCGTCTTGGAAAAGTGGGAAGCAGTGCAAGCCCGCCCACACGCCGGGCGTGGGCCGGATGTTGAGCCAAACGGCACCATCGGGTCTGCGCACCCACAGCATCCATAGGGACTGGCTGGAGCGTTTGAGCTTTCGGCTGCGTACCGGGTAGCGCTGCGGGTCGCCGCAGGCACAAGCCACGCAGGCACTTTGCAGAGGGCACACGAGGCAAAGCGGCTTTTTAGGTAGGCATACGGTGGCGCCCAAATCCATCATGCCCTGGGTGTAACGTGCCATAGACGAGGCTGCTACCGGAGCTGGAGGCAGCAATTCGGTGGCGGCATCCCAGAGTCGGCGCTCCTGTGCAGCCTGCGCCAAATCACCGTCAAAGCCCAACAACCGCGTGATCACGCGCTTGACGTTGGCGTCCAAAATAGCGACCCGCTCACCAAAGCACAGCGACGATATCGCTGCCGCCGTAGAACGGCCGATTCCGGGCAAAGTGACCAAAACCTCGGCACTACGCGGAAAAACTCCGCTGTGCAGGCCCACCACGTCCTGGGCGCAGCGGTGCAAATTGCGCGCCCGGCTGTAGTAGCCCAGGCCACTCCACAAACCCAGCACCTGGTCCAAGCTGGCATCGGCGAGCGCCTGCACTGTGGGCAACTGCGCGGTAAAGCGTGCAAAGTAGCTACGCACCGTGGCCACCTGAGTCTGCTGCAGCATGACCTCGGACAACCACACCAGATAGGGATCCTGCGTGTTTTGCCAGGGCAGGCTATTGCGCCCATGCACCGCCTGCCAAGCCACCACCTGTGCAGCAATTCCTCCTGGCTTGGTCGCGCTCATGGCTTTTGGCATACCGGGCAAAAAAACGTCGACCGCTGGCCCTGGCGGATGGTGCGCACCAAAGTGCCACAGGCACGACAAGCCAGCCCCGCGCGGCCATAGACTGCGGCCTCCAGCTGAAAGTGACCCGACTCACCCTGCGCGTTGGAAAAGTCGCGAAGGGTGCTGCCGCCCTGCTCCACGGCTCGCGCCAGCACAGAACGGATGGCCGCATGCAGGCGCTCCACACGCGCTCGGCTTAAGCGCGCCGCGCGCGTGGTCGGGCGGATGCCCGCCAAGAATAGCGCCTCCGAAGCGTAAATATTACCCACGCCCACCACCGCCTCGCCCGCCAGCAAGACCTGCTTGATTGGAGCCTTGCGTTGCTTCAGAGCCCGAACAAACTCGTCTGGCTCGAAGTCATCGCCCAAAGGCTCCACGCCGAGCTTGCCTAGCAGTTTTTGCGCCTGCGGGCTATCTTCGTCAGGGGCAAAAACCACTGCGCCAAAACGCCGCGGGTCGTGAAGGCGCAACACACCTTGCGAGGTGTACAAAGAAAAATGATCGTGTTTTCCGGGCGCTCCTGGCGCCACGCTAAAAGCGACGCTACCCGACATGCCCAGATGCACCAGCAACATGCCGCGCTCCAGGTCCAGCAGCAGGTATTTACCGCGGCGGCGCACAGCCATCACACGCTGACCACGCAACGTGGTTAGATCGCAGTCTGGCGGCCAACGCAAGGGTTTACCGAACTCTACAAACTCAATCTGGGCGCCGGCAATACGGTCAGCGAAACTCCGCCGGGTGACTTCAACTTCGGGCAATTCGGGCATGGGGATCCGTAGAGAATTGAAAAATGGGGAAACCCCAAGGTTCCAGACCCTGCAATACAAAGTCGTAGATTATTATGGTCTCATGCCACGTATTCCCCACCTTCTTTGCATCTGCGCCTTGGTTTTTGCCTGCTCGGGCCAAGCGCAAGAAGCCCCTGTCGAGGGGGCCGGTGCACCGCCTCCCAGTTCGGCGCTCAACGCGGAACTTTTTTACCAGATCTTGCTCAGCGAACTCAGCTTGCAAAGCGAGGACTTGCGCTCGTCTTACGGGCTCATGCTCAATGCCGCACGCCAAGCGCAGGACCCCGCACTTTTCGAACGGGCGATCGACATCGCACTGCGCGCCCGCGATGCCAATGCCGCGCTTACTGCGGCCAAGGCGTGGCAGCAGGCAGTCCCCGGTTCGCCCGACGCAGATCGTTACCTGCTGCAGCTTTTCGTCGGCCTGAACCGCCTGCCTGAGGCTATCGGGCCGCTTCAGCGCAGTTTGGCGCGCGCCAGCGCGTCCGAACGTGGCGCAGCAATTGTTTTTGCCAGCCGCTTTTTGACCCGCGCCAGCGACAAAGCAGGCGCGGCGGAGCTGCTCGAAAAGGTGCTGGAGAAAGACCTGAGCAGCACCAGCACCGGCCCCTTAGCCTGGGCCATGGTGGGCAATTTGCGCTTACTGGCTGACAACAAATCTGCTGCGCTGGCAGCAGCCAAAAAAGGCATGGGACTCGATCCGCTGTCCGACGAACTCGCCTTGCTTTGCATTAATCTGCTGGAGGTGGACTTCGACCTCGCCCAAAGCCT
The DNA here is from genome assembly GCA_029865675.1 of Rhodoferax sp. Classification (GTDB taxonomy): domain Bacteria; phylum Pseudomonadota; class Gammaproteobacteria; order Burkholderiales; family Burkholderiaceae_C; genus Allorhodoferax. The sequence continues at coordinate 2,703 of JARXAU010000176.1, read as the reverse complement.
GCTGCTTCCCTATCTGGCAGCCAAGCCTCAGCCGGAAGTTCATATCGCATTCATCCGAAAGCTCATTGACTTGCAACGCTACCCGCAGGCTCTGGTCGAGGCAACAGCCCTGAGTCGCTCGCAGCCTGAGTACCCGGACGCGTGGCTCGTCAAAGGCTCAATCGAGTTCCAGAACCAGGCCTTCGCGGCCTCCCAAGCGTCGTTGATAAAGTACTTGAGCCTGGTTCCGGTCACTGAGCAGTCAGGCGAGGATGCTGCCGCGCCCTTGACCCCGCGCGGCGCTGTGCAGGCCTATCTGGTTCTGGCGCAAATTGCGCAAAAAACCAATGACCTAAAGCAGGCGCAGGCCTATATAGAACGCATCAACAGCCCGCAAGACGCACCAAGAATTCAGTTGCGAAGCGCCATGATCCTGGCACAGCAAGGCCAGCTGGCAAAGGCGCGGGCCCTGCTGCACGCCTTGCCAGAAAAAACCCCAGAAGAGGCGCGCAGCAAATTCACCGCCGAGCTGCAGCTCTTGCGCGACAACCAGCAAGAGCAGGCCGCCTACGACTTGCTGACACAAGCCCTTCAAAGATTTCCTGCAGATGCAGAGCTGAGCTACGAACTTGCGATCTCCGCCGAAAAATTAGGGCGCCCGGATGAAATGGAATCGGTTTTGCGTCGCCTGATTTCTTCCAAGCCCGACTATCACGCGGCTTACAACGCGCTGGGATACTCACTGGCCGATCGCAACAAGCGTCTGCCGGAGGCGCGTGAGTTAGTCGAGACAGCGCTGAAGTTTTCACCTGACGACCCCTTCATCATCGACAGCCTCGCCTGGGTCGAATTTCGCAGTGGCAACTTGGAACGTTCTCTGGCGCTTCTGCAAAAAGCCTTTGCATCACGCCCCGACCCTGAAATAGCAGCCCATCTGGGCGAGGTGCTGTGGACGCTGAACCAACGCGACCAAGCAATTTCGACTTGGAACCAAGGCCTTCAACTCAACCGCGACAACGACACCCTCAAGGCCACCATATTGCGCCTGCGCGGCGCGTTATGACGCTTTTATGACGCTTCTGGGTGCAGGTTTTCGCGATACCGTAGCGCTCTGGCTGGCAATATGCGGGCTCTGCTTGCTTGGAGCGTGCGCCAACTTCAACACCCCACCTGACAAGGTAAGACCGAATCTTTGGCAGGGTCGACTAGCGGTGAACATCGCCTCAGTTCCCGCCCAAGCTTTTTCCGCGAACTTTGCGCTTGAAGGCTCGGCAACTGAAGGCGTGCTTGCGCTCACCAGCATTCTGGGAACCCGTGTCGCCACCCTGCGCTGGGACGCACAGGCCGCCACGCTACAGACCCCGCAGGAGCGGCTCTCATTTGAATCAGTGGACGCAATGTTGAGCCACAGCCTGGGCGCGCCACTGCCCTTGGCAATGCTTTTTGGCTGGCTGCAAGGTGACGCCACAACAGCCCCCGGGTGGGAAGTCGACCTGCGTGATCTGTCGGCTGGTCGCATCCGAGCCCGCCGCCTCAGCCCCGATGCAGCCGCAGAGATAAAGATCATTTTGGAGCCAGGGTAAGGTGTCGATTCAATCGCTTTACGACGTTCCGGCGCCCGCCAAACTGAACCTTTTTTTGCACATCACGGGACGGCGCGCCGACGGCTACCACTTGCTGCAGTCTGTCTTCTTGCTCGTTGATTGGTGTGATGTGCTGCACTTCGAGCTGCGCCAAGACGGCGGACTGAGCCGCGAAGACCTGACCTGGGAGCTGCCTGCCGACGACCTGGTTTTGCGCGCCGCACGCGCCCTACAACAGGCTACGGCTTGCCGCTTGGGCGCGCATATTGGTGTGGCGAAGTCGGTCCCAGCGCAAGCCGGAATGGGCGGTGGTTCATCGGACGCTGCGTCCACCTTGTTGGCGCTCAACCGGCTTTGGAATTTGCAGCTTCCGCGAGAAGCCTTGACCCGCATCGGGCTGAGCCTGGGCGCAGACGTGCCGTTTTTCTTGGGCGGGGACAACGCTTGGATCGAAGGCGTGGGCGAGCAGATAACGCCCATTCAAGTACCTCCTGCTCGACTGGTGGTTGCCAAACCGCAGGCCGGGCTCGACACCAGTTTGATATTTTCGGATGCCAGACTCAAACGCGATTCTGAGCTTGCTATAATTTCAGGCTTCGCTGCGAACCCATATGGCTTTGGCCGTAATGACTTGCAGCCTGTTGCGCAGCGGCTGTGCCCGGGCATGTGCCAGTGCCTTGACTGGCTGGCCTCCAAGGGCTTAAGCGCTCGCATGACAGGCTCAGGGAGCGCGGTGTTTGCCTTGCTAAAGGACGATTTTGAGATGGCCGATGCCCCCGAGGGCGCCCTGATCAGGACGTGCAATAGTTTGCAGCACCATCCACTCAAAGGGTGGTAACGGTGAAGCCCTCGCCCCACGGGTCGGCGGTTGCGACAAGGTTTATCGGTAGATAGCGCTTCGCTGTCTGCCCGTGTAGGGGAATCGCCAAGTTGGTTAAGGCACTGGATTTTGATTCCAGCATGCGAAGGTTCGAATCCTTCTTCCCCTGCCAAATTCTTTTCGCACACGGGCTTTTTTTCAGACCTGCTGGGACGCTCATGCAAGCCAACCACCCCGACTTCATGGTTTTCACCGGCAATGCCAATCCTGGCATGGCAGCTGAAATCGCCCAACACCTCGGTACCTCTCTGGGTGCTGCCG
>JARXAU010000123.1 GCA_029865675.1 Rhodoferax sp. | reverse complement strand
TTAGCCAATTCTTTTTGGCGTTTTTCGTATCCGTAATTGGGAGTTGCCAAGATGTGCTTTCGTTGATTGAAGACGACTTTAACACTGGCTAGGAAAAAACGTGGCTGCCTTTTCGCCGATTCGAAAATGGTGCCGATCGTTTGTTTCACCGGTTACTTTTAGGGACAGACACAATACCCCATAGGGCTTATCGTCGTAGTCGGCGCTATACGGCTTGTAAACGGCTGCGCAACAGAGTGACTCCCGGGTATGTCGCCTCCACCCACATTGAAATTATTCAAATTTTGTGCACTAAGATAGATTCATTTTTTGAATCAGCTGTTTGAAGGAGTTCCTTGATGCAAAGCAAGCGCGTGGGGCACCGTCTCGCATCGGCATGTACCCTTGGGGGGCTCTTGCCGTTGCAAGTGTGGGCTGCAGGGTTGCCAGGCACACTGACCCCGGATATGGCGTTTGTTCAGGCATTTGTTTGGGGTGTAGCAGTGGCCCTGATCGCGCTGAACACTCTCAATTTTTCGCGCAATCCAAAAAAAACATTCCTTTGGAACAGCGCAGCCATCTTGTCTGGCACTTGGGTCTTGTCCGCACTACCATTTGACTTCAACGCGTTCGTGTGGTTTGCCCTACAGGGCGCATTCACCGTGGCGATGACCCTCAGCACCTTTGTTTTGTCAGATCGGCAGCGCCACGCGGCAATGCGCACCTACGAACAGCAGGCACAGCAATCCGAAAAAAAAGAGCTTGCGTTGGAGAAACTCAAAACCGTTGAGAACGCCTTAGAAGCCAAGCTTTCACAGCGCACCCACGAGTTACACCTTGCGGTACAGCGCTTGGAAACACTCAGCGCCCAAGATGGCCTGACCGGGGTGGCCAACCGACGCCGCTTTGACGAGATGCTCAAGATTGAATGCGGGCGCGCCGCACGCGCGCGCCAAACATTGTCGGTCGCGCTCATCAACGTCGATTGGTTTGAGCGGTTCAACGGCCTGTACGGGCACGCGGGTGGTGACGCCTGTCTTTGCAAACTTGCCAGGGTTCTGGAGTCCGGCGTCATGCGCAACGGCGACCTCATCGCGCGTTACAGCGGCGGGATGTTTGTCTTATTGACACCCGACACCGACACCAATGGCATTTTTTCCATCGCCAACTATCTGCGCCAGGAAGTGTACGGGCTCGCCATTCCCCACGCCAACTCACCCTTAGGTCGCGTGTCCATCAGTGTAGGCGTGGCAAGCGCGTTCGCGCAGGACGGCGTTTCGCCAGAGCAACTGATTGAGAGAGCCGTTGAAGGGCTGACCGCCGCCAAACTACAAGGCCATCACCAGGTAGTGGCAGCCTGACACCGCTTAGACCAGCAGGCCTGATCTCAAGGGGTCGGGCAAATCAACGCTTTAAGCTGTCGCGTATCTCTCGCAGCAAGATTACCTCTTCGGGCTCGGTGATCGCAGCCATGGGCATGGGCGGTGGTGCTGCCGTCTCACGCGCTTTGAGCCGATTGATTTGCTTCACCATCACGAAAATGATCAGTGCCAGCAACAAAAAGTTGAGCACAATGGTAAAAAAACTACCATATGCCAGCACCGGAACCCCTGCTTTTCGCAGAGCTTCAAGCGTCATCGCGGTCCCCGCGGGGGGCGCTGACAACGGTATGAACCAGCCACTGAAGTCGGGCTTACCCATAATGAAGCCGACCACAGGCATCACCAAATCGCTGACGACCGAATCGACAATCTTGCCAAAACCGCCGCCGATAATCACACCCACGGCCAGGTCCACCACGTTGCCCTTGACGGCAAACTCCTTGAACTCGCTCAATACTCCCATAGCCACTCCGTTTTGTTAACAATTTCCGAAATTTACATCGGATGCAAGCATACCCGGCGCAGGAACCTCTGAGGCCGGTGGTTGCGTGCTAAACGGATTGGCTTCCCGAACCCGCACCGCCTTGGGCACTGTGTGCGGCGGCGGTTTGCGGGCGCGGGTCAGGTCGAAGTTGCACGCTGCGACACCTGTCGAGGGCGGTCAGGGTTTTTTGATCTCGTGGCCGATGGCCCCACCTACCACCGCACCGCCCACCGCGCCAATCGTGCTGCCTCCGGTGAGGACCGAGCCACCCACCGCACCAATTCCTGCCCCTATGGCGGTGCTTTTTTCCTGCGCCGTCATGCCAGCGCAAGCTGACAAGGTGACGAGCACCAGGACCGCTGCGAGCCCGCGCACCCCGATTTTTTGCTGTTTCATGATTTGACCTTTTGGCATAGATTGCTGTTTCCAAACACTCCGCGCCTCGTGCTCGCAGGCCGGGGAGTGCACCTCGCAGGCCCGAAGACACCACGTGGCAAAAAGTGTAGTGATCCTGTCCGCGTCGATCGTGCGCTAGCGCATGACTACTGCCGCAGAGGCGCAAGTTCCAAGCATTGACACCTTGTTTGACGCATTACCAGCCCAGGATTGGTGAGGTAGGGGTGCCCCCTTCGCCTCTGGGGGCGCGCCGACGTGCGCTGCGGTGCCTTAAACCATCATCGCTGCCAGCGGTGCCAGTAGTCCAAAGCCACGCGGTAGGTATTGAGCTGCACGTGCACCGTTTGTGCGATGTCGTGCGCGTAGCCTCCACCCATGGCAAATGCTAAGGGGATATTGCGTTGGAAGCACCAATCAAACACCCGGCGGTCGCGTGCCTCCAGGCCCTCAAAGCTAAGCTTTAAGCGGCCCAACCGGTCACCCTCAAAGGGGTCTGCGCCCGCCAGGTAGAGCACAAAGCCCGGTTGAAACTGGTCCTCCATGGATTGCAGCCCAAGCTCCAGCGCAGCCAAGTAGGCATCGTCACCACACCCATCTGCCAAGGGAAGATCCAAATCGCTTTTCTCTTTGTGGAATGGAAAATTTTTTTCTCCGTGCATCGACAGGGTGAACACCGACGTGTCACTCGCAAAAATGCGCGCCGTGCCGTTACCCTGGTGCACGTCCAAGTCAATGATGGCCACGTTCAAGGCCTGCCGCCGCCGCCCATTCGGGGCGAGCGCCCTGCCCCACTCGGCCTGTAAAACTCGGGCAGTGACGGCAAAGTCGTTGAACACACAAAAACCGCCACCCCGGTCGGCATAAGCATGGTGCGTGCCACCGGCAAGGTTGGCCGACATGCCCTCCCGCAGCGCCACGCGAGCGGCTTGCAAGGTACCGCCTACGGAGCGACGCGCCCGCTCCGCCATCGCCACACTCCAAGGGAAGCCGATGTCGCGCAAGATTTTCGGATCTAGCGAACCGTCAGCCACGGCGGCGATGTAGGCCGGATGGTGGGCAAAAGCGAGTTCCTCGGCAAGCACAGCCGGAGCCTGCTGCGTCCGTACCTGCGGCAAATGCGCCTGTAGGGCGTCGCGCAGCATTTGGTACTTGGCCATAGGAAACCGATGTCCCGGCGGCAGGGGAAGAACAAACTGGTCGCTGTAAAAGGCCTGCATGGGGGAACCAAAGTCCGGTGGGTCGGTTAGGGCAAGCTTGCTTTCAATGCAGGCTGCGGAAAACCACGCTGCTTTTAGCCATTCCAGACATTGCGTCCAAGTTGCGGCAAAAGACGCTGCGCAACGCTCGCGACGCCAAGTGCCGAACCGTCCGAATCATCTTTCAGGGCCACGCCCGTCAGGCCCAGGGTGCGTGCGCGGCGCAGCAGGAAGCACAACTTGTCGGCGGCCTCATCCACGCGCAAACCGGCAGGACGCACGTTAGAGATGCAGTTGCGCTGCGCGTCGGTCAGCCCCACCCGTGGCGACCAACTAAGGTAAATGCCCATGCTGTCGGGCGAGCTCAGGCCGGGTCGCTCACCAATCAACACCACCACCGCCCGCGCGCCCAAGGCTTGGCCCACCTCGTCGCCGACCGCCACCCGGGCCTGCTCCACCAGCGCCACGGGAGCCAAAAGCCATGGCGCCTGATTCTCGGACTGAAGGCGCTGGCGTAGCGCCGCGATCAAGGGCAGCGCGTGATGGTGCACCGCCAAAGCGGACAAGCCATCGGCCACTACGATGGCGAGGTCAAAGGTCGCGTTGGGCTCGGCCGTAGCCATGTGGTGCGACACAGCCTGCAATGACTGCGCACTCAGGCGCCGGCCCAAGTCCGGTCGCTGCAAATAGGTATTTCGGTCTAGGGCGGCGCTGTGCAGCCGCAGCGTGGGCAAGCCCGCGCGCTCTAGGTCCGAGATCAGACCCGCCGCGTCAAACGGCAAATGCACCGCGTCGCGCGCCTGGGCGTGGGCCAACTGAAACTCCAGGTGTGCCTCCGTAGGCAGGCTGTGACCGGCGCGCCCCAGCGCAATGCGCGCGTCGGTAAAGCGCCTGAGAGTGCCCCAGGGTGCCGGAGTAACAAGAGCGGGCGCTGGGTCGGAAGCGATGGAGGCCGACGTGTGGGGTGCGTATGGAATGCTCATGCGGCGTCCAAGTGCTTTAAGGTGCTAGCAAAACGTTCGGGTATGTGGGGCAGCAGGCGGGACGCAGTGCCATCGGCAAAAATTTTCATCTGCTGCAACCAGGCTTCAAACTCGGGCGCGGCGCGCAGCCCCAGGGTCTGGCGCATGACCAGCGCGTCGTGAAATGAGGTGCTTTGGTAGTTGAGCATGATGTCGTCAGCCCCCGGCACCCCCATAATGAAGTTGCATCCGGCGGCGCTGAGCAGCGTCAGCAGCGCGTCCATGTCGTCCGAATCGGCTTCTGCGTGGTTGGTGTAGCAGACGTCGCAGCCCATGGGAACGCCCAGCAATTTGCCGCAAAAGTGGTCTTCCAGACCGGCGCGGATGATTTGTTTGCCGTTGTACAGATACTCCGGCCCGATAAAGCCCACCACAGTGTTCACCAACAGAGGCTTAAAGGCCCGCGCCACCGCATAGGCCCGGGCCTCAATGGTTTGCTGGTCGCAGCCGTGGTGTGCGCCTGCTGATAAAGCGCTGCCCTGGCCAGTCTCGAAATACATCAGGTGCCTGCCCCGCTGGCCGTCCTCAAATACGCTGCCGCGTTGCAAGGACATTGCCGCCTGCTGCGCCTGGGCCAACAGCGCCAGGTCGATTCCAAAGCTGCGATTGGTTCCCTCTGTGCCGCCAATGGACTGAAACACCAGGTCCACCGGCGCGCCGCGCTCTATCGCCTGCAAGGTATTGGTCACATGGGTGAGTACGCAAGATTGCGTGGGGATGCCGTAGCCGCCAATCACGTCGTCCAGCATGTGCAAGAGCTTGGCCACTTGCGCCACGTTGTCAGTCGCCGGGTTGATGCCAATCACTGCGTCGCCGCAGCCGTGCAACAAGCCATCCAGCAGGCTGGCGGCAATACCAATGGCATCGTCCGTGGGATGGTTGGGCTGCAGCCGCGTGGCCAGGCGACCGGGCAAACCGATGGTGCCGCGAAAGCGGGTGACCACGCTGCACTTGCGCGCAATCAGCACCAGGTCTTGCAGGCGGCATATCTTGCTCACTGCGGCCACCATCTCGGGCGTAAGGCCAGGGGCCAGAGCGGCCAGCGTGACCGTGTTGGCCGCGTCGCCGAGCAGCCAGTTGCGAAAGTCTCCGATGGTGAGGTGCGCCACCGGGGCAAAGGCAGCGGCGTTGTGCGTGTCCAAAATCAGCCGGGTGACTTCGTCATCTTCGTAGGGCACCACGCATTCGTTCAAAAAAACTTTAAGCGGCAGCGCCGCCAGCGCCATTTGGGCGGCAAGGCGCTCTTGCATCGTTGGCGCCATGACGCCACTGAGCTGATCACCCGAACGCGCTGGACTGGCCCGCGCCAGCAATGTACGTAAATCTGCAAACGCGTAGCGCTGGCTGGCAATGGTGTGAAAATAGGCCATGGCAATGCAAGGTGGTCGGTGGCGCACCTGGGCAAAAACGCTATTGTCTGCGATGCCCACGCAGCCGCCGCTGTTCAAAGCCCTGACGCCCAATGTTTGCAAACGCTGCCCGTGCTCTACCGCCATGCGCTAGGGCAAGTGGCGTTCGAGTTTGGGCGGCATAGACGCCAGCGAGGCCAAACGGCTGCGCGAGCTGGAGGTGGAGAACGGCAAGCTCAAGCGACTGCTGGCCCAGCGCTCACCACTAGCTCGTCGCAAGCGGCCAGCACCGGCCAACGCAGCGCGGGCTCCACGTACTTGCGCGGCCTCCGTGAAACATGTGCATCGCCGCTTCATGCGGCTCGGCGTGCACCCTGACGTAGAGCCCATTTGCTTATTGATGCCCGCGACGTCTTGCGCATTAACCGAATGGGTCTTACTCACATCGCCAACTTCCAGTACCTGCCCGCCCAAGCGCAACTCCTAGTCCTTCCCGGCTTGCAGGTGCGCTGCCCGCCGCTAGACACGCACCGCCTCGTCCAAAGCCATGCAATCGTCGGCCTTGGCTTGGAAACCGATGTAAGGGCACAGGCAGTTATCCATACTGGCGACTTCTACCATTCAGTTGCTTCTGTGTGAGCCTGGACTCGAGGCCGGGCTCGCGAAAGCCGGAGCACAAACTGCACTAGGGCCTGTGCCATAATCGCCAACCATCCTGATATCGCCCGGGTGGTGAAATTGGTAGACTCAGGGGACTCAAAATCCCCCGCCGCAAGGCGTGCCGGTTCGAGTCCGGCCCCGGGCACCACTGACAAAGCCGCATTGTTGTTACGCAGTGCGGCTTTTTTTTTGCTCACAAGGCGCCCGCCCAGCGGCTTAAACTCCGAGCAAGGCCAACTTGGAACGTTTTTCAGCGATGCACACTTCTTCACCCACCTCTGCTGCTACGCCTAGCAACACACAAAGCGTATTCACATGGTCCGACGACCTGCTTACTGGGGACGTGCGCATGGATGACACGCACCGAGAGTTTGCGGAGCAGCTCAGTGCGCTCACACGCACGCCAGCTGCTGAGCAGTTGGAGCGGTACCAGGCGTTTTTGGGCCACACGGTGGCGCACTTTGCGCAAGAAGACCGCTGGATGCAGGCCACCGGCTTCGCCCCCACCAACTGCCACAGCGATCAGCACGCCATGATCTTGGAGACCATGCAAGCGGTGGTAGCACACTACCTGCAAGGCGAGACGGACATCATCAACCGCATGGCCGAGGCGCTGGGCGAATGGTTTGCACAACACGCGGTCAGCATGGACGCCGGGTTGGCCCAGCACCTTCAGTCGGTGGGCTTTGACAGCGCCACCGAGACCCTTGGCACCCCGCAGACCGCTGCTGCGGTGGCCGTCATGGGCGCAGGCATCCTCAGCTAACAACGGGCCGCGCCGTTACGCAAGAAATTTCAGCTTCCGCACTGCGGCTTTCACGCCGGCATGGCGGGTGCCCGCGCTACCATGCGGCCACCTTTACCCCCCCAAGAGACTTTCCCATGGCTGTGATCACCAATATTGAAGACCTGCGCGTGCTGGCCGAAAAGCGCGTGCCGCGCATGTTTTACGACTACGCCGACTCCGGCAGCTGGACCGAGGGCACCTACCGCGCCAACGAAGCGGACTTTCAAAAGATCAAGCTGCGCCAGCGCGTGGCGGTGAACATGGAAAACCGCAGCACCGCCACCCACATGGTCGGCATCAAAACCAAAATGCCGGTGGCGATTGCCCCGGTGGGCCTGACCGGCATGCAGTGCGCCGACGGCGAAATCAAAGCAGCGCGCGCAGCGGAAAAATTTGGCATCCCCTTCATGCTCTCGACCATGAGCATCTGTTCCATTGAGGACGTGGCCGCCCACACCACGGCGCCATTTTGGTTTCAGCTCTACATGATGCGCGACCGCCAGGCCATGGTCAACATGATTGAGCGCGTGCGCAAAGCCGGTTGCAACGCGCTGGTGCTAACGCTGGATTTGCAGGTGATTGGCCAGCGCCACAAGGACCTGAAAAACGGCCTGACTGCGCCGCCCAGCCCCACGGTTGCCAACATCCTCAACCTGATGACCAAGCCACGCTGGTGTTTGGGCATGGCGGGCACGCGCCGCCACACTTTTGGCAACCTGGTAGGCCACGTCAAGGGCGTGAGCAATATGCGCTCTTTGTCCTCTTGGACCAACGAACAGTTTGACCCGCGCCTGTCGTGGGCCGATGTGGCCTGGGTGAAAGAGCAATGGGGCGGCAAGCTCATCCTCAAAGGCATTCAAGACGTGGAAGATGCCAAACTGGCGGTTCAAAGTGGTGCCGACGCCATCGTGGTCAGCAACCACGGCGGCCGCCAACTGGACGGCGCGCAGTCCAGCATTGAGGCGCTGCCCGCCATCGTGGAGGCTGTGGGCTCGCAGATCGAGGTGTGGATGGACGGCGGTATTCGCTCAGGGCAAGACGTGCTCAAGGCTTGGGCGCTGGGCGCGCGCGGCACGCTGATTGGCCGCGCCATGGTCTATGGCCTGGGCGCCATGGGCGAGGCCGGGGTGACCCGTGCGCTGGAGATCATCCACAAAGAGCTCGACATCACCATGGCCTTTTGCGGCCACACCGACATACAGACCGTGGGCAAAGGCATTTTGCTGCCCGGCACCTTTCCGACGGGCTGAAGCCGGGGGCGGATGCTGGGAGCTATGCTTTGAGCCTTGCAATGGCTGATCTTCACCCTGCGCT
>JARXAU010000075.1 GCA_029865675.1 Rhodoferax sp. | reverse complement strand
AGGGCCCAAGCCGCCGTCTGCTCAAGCCCAGCGGTTTGCGCAGCTATTGCAAGAAGGTGCGATCAAGGAAGATATCGCCGTCTTGCTGACGGGTAGCACCGAGGCAGAGGCCATTAAGCTATTTGCCAACACCTATTTGGCGATGCGGGTCGCCTATTTCAACGAGCTCGATAGTTATGCGGTCTCCCTGGGCATGGATACTCGCCAGATCATCGACGGAGTGTGCTTGGACCCCCGCATTGGTAACCATTACAACAACCCATCCTTTGGTTATGGCGGCTACTGCCTGCCAAAAGACACCAAGCAGTTGCTGGCCAATTACAGCGAGGTGCCACAAAACCTGATTCGGGCGATTGTGGACGCCAACAGCACGCGCAAGGATTTTGTGTCGTTCGATATTTTGAAGCGCAACCCCAAGGTCGTCGGCATTTACCGCTTGGTCATGAAGGCGGGTAGCGATAACTTTCGCGCCAGCAGCGTTCAGGGCATTATGAAGCGGCTCAAAGCCAAGGGTGTCGAGGTGATCGTTTACGAACCGGTGCTCGATGAAGCTGAGTTTTTCCACTCCCCGGTGGTCAACGATCTGGCCGCGTTCAAGGCGCGCGCAGATGTGATCGTTGCTAACCGAATCACTGACGACATTGACGACGTGAAGGACCGCGTGTACACGCGGGACTTGTTTGGTCAGGATTGAGCAATCTATGAAATTCCCGTTCTCGATTTTTCGCAAAAAGCCTGAATCTTCGAGCAAGGCGCCGCAGGCGCGGTCACAGGACATGGAGCCTGCGGCATTCCCGGTGGAACGGGCAGTAGCTCAGGTCCAGGCCGAGACCGGATTACGTTTTGGAGCTTCGCCTTCCCCTGTGTCCGAGTTGCAGGAGGCCACTGCAGTTTTAACGGGGCAGGGTGTGGCGCTGGTGCCAACGGTGATTTCTACCCCCCAGCGACCCGAGCCCTTTCTGGAGCCCTCACTCACGCCCACCCCGACAGCCGAGCCCCCGCAGCGACCCCAACTGTTGCTGCCTGCCGCCATTGAGGTCGCCGATCCAGTGGCGGTTGATGCCCCGGTGCCATTGGCTGGCGATGCCCCTATGCCAAGCGCTGCCCCGTCGGGTGTGGGGCGCGATGAGGTCGTGGTAGCCTATCGCATGTTTTTACGTCGGGATCCCGAGTCAGACACTGTGATTCAACCCCGCCTGGGCATTGCAAGAGAGCGACTGCTGAGCACCTTCATGGTGTCGTCAGAGTTTTTACAGCGTCCTGAGAATGTCAAATTGTTACTCGAAGTTGCCAAGTCCCTGGAGCAGCGGCAGCCGGTCCCTGAACCCGCGCCCGGCGTTCCGGTGTTGACAGCGCAAGACGTGGATGCCGCCAAACGGATTTTTTGGCCAGACCCGCATGATCAAGCGATCCAGCCTGCGCCAGGGGAGAGCGCAGACCGGACTCTTGCGCAACTCATGCGATCCGATCATTTTCAGAAAAATGAGTTCAATGCCAATCTGGTGAGGTCGGTTGCGCGCCAAATTGTTCAGCGCTTGAGCCAAAAGTGAAGCGCAAGCTCGTCACGCGACTTGCGCAATAGATCAACGATGTTTGCTTCCCTATGAGTATTCGTCAGCTCAATGCGAGCTATGTCCCTGAAGAAGACAGAGTGTTGTTGCGCTTCACGACTGACACCCAAGAGGAATATCGCCTTTGGCTAACCCGCGCCGTGGTCGGGGCCTTGTTGGAACAGTCCGAAGGGCTCGTGATCAAGTCTTTGGAGGGCAATCACAGCGTGCACCAAGCCAAAGCGGTGGCGCAGTTCCGACAGCAAACGTTACAGCAAACAGTCTCCTACACGCAATTCGTTGGAGCCGCGCGTTTTCCTTTGGGGGCCGAGCCTTCCTTGGTGAAGGCGGTGCAGACGCAATTTGGCACCCAAGGGGCGGAGGTCGTGTTTCATTTGGCACGCGGCCAAAATCTGAGCCTCAGGCTCAATGATGATTTGGTCGACAAATTGCAATTGCTGATGTTAAAGATGAACGATGCTGCGCACTGGGTTTTGCGGTTGGCCGATGCAGTAAAGCCCAGCGCCTCCTCGTCCTTGCAGGGAGCAAAAGCGGAATCCAGCGGTGTGACGGAGCTTTCTGAACCGGGTAACCCGCCGCCCAAGGTCTTGCACTGATGGGCGGACCCGCCGTGGAGTCGGCAAATTTTCTGGCGCAGGCCCATCTTCACTTGCAGCAAGCCCGCTGGCCCCAAGCGCATGACGGATTTGCCCGGGCAGTGCATGCCATGCCCCAGTCTGCCGCCTCGCACCACAACTTGGCCTTATGCCAGTTGGCCCTTGGAAAGCCGGAAATGGCCCGCCAAAGCGCGGAGCGGGCATTGTTTTTGATGCCTTCGCTGTGGCAAAGCCGCATGGTGCAGGGCAACGCGCTGAAGTCGTTGGGGCGTCCCGAGGCTGCAGATGACGCGTTCGCGCAGTTGTTGCAGGCCCAGCCGACCAACGGCGAAGCTACGCTGGCGCGCGCCGATTTGGCCATCAACGTCTTCGGCACGCCACTGCAGGCCGTGGAATGGGTAAAGCCCTTGTTGGCGGACCCCGCCCATGCGGCGGATGCCCAGCTCACTATTTTGATGGCCAGCGTGTACGACCGCGACAGTTCGGCTGCGGAGTTGTCCACGGCAGTAATGGCTTTTTCAAAGCAACATCTGTGTTTGCCAGGCGGCCTGCTGCCCCCTCTGCCTCCAGCAAAGCTGCGCAGCCGCCCGCGCGTAGCGTTCATCTCACCCTTGTTTTGCGTCTCACCCGTGTATTTTTTGACCATTGCTGGTTGGAGGCACGTAGCCAAAGGCTCGGACATTGTGGTCTTCAACCGGGGGCACCAGTTGGACTGGGCAACCGAGCAATTTAAGTCTCTGGCCACCGAGTGGTGGGACGTACAAGAGATGCCAGCTTCCGCACTTGCCCAGCGGGTTTACCAGGCCGATATCGACGTACTCTACGACTTGGGCGGCTGGATGGATCCGGTTGCGCTCCAAGCGCTTTCGGCCAAACCGGCACGTGAAATGTACAAGTGGGTGGGCGGTCAAAGCCTGACTACCGGCTTAGATACCTTTGACGGCTGGATTGGCGACGAATGGCAGTCGCCCGCCGCCTCGCAGCACTTGTATTCGGAACCTATAGTGAACATTCCCGGTGGCTACGCGACCTACACGCCACCGCACTACCTGCCCAATGCGCCAGTGCACAAGCGCGCAACACCCGTTATTTTCTCCAACCCCGCTAAGTTGTCGCGGGGCTTTTTGGCCTGGCTGGCCAAGCTACCCGGCCCGAAGCTGTTTGTGCATCGCCAGTTTCGGTTCGAGCGGACCCGCGAAAAAGTTGTGCAGGCGGTGGGGGCTGCGAACGTGGAATTCCTTTGCCCTACAAGCCACCGCGAGGCACTGGAAGTGCTTGGACGCCATGAGTGGCTGATCGACACCTTCCCCTACAGCAGCGGGTTGACGGCCCGAGAGGCGGTGGCCATGGGCATGAAGGTCAAGACCTTCACCGGGGAGCTGTTCTGCGAGCGCCATAGCCTGCACCTTAAAGCTGGTTAAGGCTCAGCGCGACGGTTCTATTTGACGCTTTGCACCATCTTCATGGCCGTGCCAATCAGCGTAGACACCTCGCTCATATTGCCGGGAATGATCAGCGTGGTGGTGGCGTCCGCCGCCACCCGGCTGTAGGCGTCCACTGCGCGCTCGGCCACTTTGAGCTGCACTGCCTGCTCGCCGCCGGGCTGGCGAATGGCCGCTGCAATGCGCTCAATGGCCTGCGCCGTGGCGTTGGCCACTGCGGTAATGGACGCCGCCTCGCCTTCCGCTTTGTTGATGACCGCTTGTTTTTCGCCCTCAGAGCGGGCAATAAAGGCCTCGCGCTCGCCCGTGGCAATGTTGATTTGCTCTTGGCGCCGGCCTTCCGACGCCGCAATCAGCGCCCGCTTTTCGCGCTCTGCGGTGATTTGCGCTTGCATGGCGTGCAAGATCTCTTTGGGCGGCGTCAGGTCCTTGATCTCGTAGCGCAGCACCTTCACTCCCCAGTTCAGCGCCGCTTCGTCAATCGCAGCTACCACTTGGGCGTTGATGATGTCGCGCTCCTCAAAGGTTTTGTCTAATTCCAGCTTGCCAATCACCGAGCGCAGCGACGTTTGCGCCAGCTGAGAAATGGCCACGATGTAGTTGGACGAGCCGTAGCTGGCGCGCATGGCGTCCGTCACCTGGAAATACAGAATGCCGTCCACCTGCAACTGCGTGTTGTCGCGGGTGATGCAAACCTGGCTGGGGATGTCCAGCGGAATTTCTTTGAGCACGTGCTTGTAGGCCACACGGTCAATGAAGGGCACCAAAAAATTCAGCCCCGGCGTGAGCGTGCCTAAATACTTGCCCAAACGTTCAATTACCCAAGCGTGCTGCTGGGGCACGACCCGGACGGACTGGGTGATAAAAATGACAGCCACCACCAACAAAACCAATGCAATTTCCATAGAACCCCCTAATTACGTTTTATCGACCAAAAGACGTGAACCAATAACCTCAACGACCCTGTGCTCACCTGCGACCGGCGTCACGCCAGCGCGGTGAATCGCCGTCCAGTTGGCGCCGCGGTAGTGCACTTGCGCGCTGCCGTTAGCGTCCCACTGCGCAATGTGCACCGTCTGGCCAATGTCCAAATGGATGTCCCTGTTGGCTTGCGACAACGGCGCTTGCGTGTTGCGTGACCGGGCCCAGCGCAGCACCAGCACTGCGCTGCCGCCCACCAAAGCGGCTGAAGTAATTTGGGCTGCCATGGGAGCACCCGTGGCAGCCACCAAAGCTGCTGCGGCCAGTCCAGTTGCAAGCATCAGAAGGTAGAAAGTGCCGGTGATTAGTTCAGCGGCCACTGCCAAGCCCGCCGCAACCCACCAAAACGTTGACTCGTCCATCGCATACGCCTCCATTTTTTTCAATTTTGACCACGGTTCAAACGTGTCTTGATTGTGGCCACCAGATGTTGCACCGCAGCGTCAGTGCCGTATTTAGTCCTTACACTTCGCGCTCCTATTATTTTTGCGGCTTAGCTGTTGGAGCGCCCTGATGAAGTTTCGTTTTCCCATCATCATTATTGATGAAGACTTTCGCTCCGAAAACACTTCGGGTTTAGGCATCCGCGCCCTGGCCCAGGCCATCGAGTCCGAGGGGCTAGAAGTCTTGGGCGTCACCAGCTACGGCGACCTGAGCCAGTTTGCCCAGCAGCAGAGCCGCGCCAGCGCCTTCATCCTGTCCATCGACGACGAAGAGTTCACCCCCGGCCCGGACCTGGACCCGGCGGTGCTGAATTTGCGCCACTTCATCGAAGAAGTGCGGCGCAAAAACCTGGATGTGCCAATTTACGTCTACGGCGAGACCAAGACCAGCCGCCATATTCCCAACGACATCTTGCGTGAACTGCACGGCTTCATCCATATGTTTGAAGATACGCCCGAGTTTGTGGCTCGCCACATCATCCGCGAGGCCAAAAGCTATTTGGAAGGCGTGCAGCCGCCGTTCTTTAAGGCGCTGCTGGACTACGCGGAAGACGGTTCCTACTCCTGGCATTGCCCCGGCCACTCGGGCGGCGTTGCGTTTCTTAAAAGTCCGGTGGGCCAGATGTACCACCAGTTTTATGGCGAAAACATGCTGCGCGCCGACGTCTGCAACGCGGTAGAAGAGCTGGGTCAGTTGCTGGACCACAATGGCGCCATTGGTGCCAGTGAGCGCAACGCGGCGCGCATTTTTAACGCTGACCACTGTTTCTTTGTGACCAACGGCACCAGCACCAGCAACAAAATGGTCTGGCACCACACCGTGGCGCCCAATGACGTGGTGGTGGTGGACCGCAACTGCCACAAGTCCATCCTGCACGCCATCATCATGACGGGCGCGATTCCGGTGTTCTTGAAGCCCACGCGCAACCACTTTGGCATCATCGGGCCCATTCCGCAAAGTGAGTTTGAGCCCGCCAACATCCGCGCCAAGATCAAGGCCAACCCGTTGATCAAGGAGCATTTGGCCGGTGTGGACGCAGCCACCATTCAGCCACGCGTGCTGACGCTCACGCAATCCACCTACGACGGCGTGCTCTACAACACCGAGACCGTAAAGAAGATGCTAGACGGCTACGTGGATAACATTCACTTTGACGAAGCCTGGTTGCCCCACGCGGCCTTCCACCCGTTTTATGGCAGCTACCACTCCATGGGCAAAAAGCGGCCAAGGCCGAAAAAAGCCATGGTCTACGCCACCCAGTCCATCCATAAGCTGCTGGCAGGCATCAGCCAGGCCAGCCATGTGCTGGTGCAAGACTCGCAAACCGTCAAGCTGGACAAACACCTGTTCAACGAGGCGTATTTGATGCACACCAGCACCAGCCCGCAGTACAGCATCATTGCCAGCTGCGACGTGGCTGCGGCCATGATGGAGCCGCCCGGCGGCACTGCGCTGGTGGAAGAAAGCATCGCAGAGGCACTGGACTTTCGCCGCGCCATGCGCAAGGTGGACGAGGAGTACGGCGCCGACTGGTGGTTCAAAGTCTGGGGACCGGAAAAGTTTGCCGAAGAAGGCATTGGCCGCGCCGACAACTGGATCATCAAAGGCGAGTCCGCCAAGGCCAAGGCCGGCGTTAACTGGCACGGCTTTGGCAAGATGGCGACCGGCTTCAATATGCTGGACCCGATCAAGGCCACTATCGTCACGCCGGGCATGGACTTGAACGGCAAGTTCGCCAAAACCGGCATCCCGGCGAGCATCGTGACCAAGTTTTTGGCCGAGCACGGCGTGGTGGTGGAAAAAACCGGTCTGTACAGCTTCTTCATCATGTTCACCATCGGCATCACCAAGGGCCGTTGGAACAGCATGCTGACCGCGCTGCAGCAGTTCAAAGACGACTACGACAAGAACCAGCCTATGTGGCGCATCCTGCCCGAGTTCTGCAAAAAGCACCCGCGCTACGAGCGCATGGGCCTAGCCGATCTGTGCCAGCACTTGCACGCGCTCTACGCCAAGTACGACATCGCGCGCCTGACCACCGATATGTACCTGAGCGACCTGACCCCGGCCATGAAGCCCAGCGACGCGTACGCCCACATCGCACAGCGCTTGACCGATCGGGTGGAGATCGACCACCTGGAAGGCCGCGTTACTGTGGGACTGGTCACACCCTACCCACCGGGCATTCCCTTGCTCATTCCGGGCGAGGTGTTTAACAAGAAAATCGTGGACTACCTGAAGTTCGCCCGCGAGTTCAATAGCCAGTGCCCCGGGTTCGAGACTGACATCCACGGCTTGGTGGAAGAAGAGGGCGTTGACGGCAAGAAGCACTATTTTGCGGATTGCGTTCGGGTCTAACTACTCTTTTTAAAATTTATATACACTTATTTTGCTTGTCGGGGCGCCAAAGACGTAAGTCGAGGCTGAGACCACTAAGGTGGAACCCGCTGAACCTGATCGGGGTCATTCCCGCGTAGGGAACAACGAATGTTGGCACCGGACCTTGCACGGCTTTAAAAGCCCATGCTCTCCCCGGTAGCCCAGGCAGGCTCCACCTTCAACCGGAGACTGCCTTGATCCCATCTTCTGAGACAGTGAACACCCCCTTGCCTGGCTCTGCCTGGTGATGGCAAGTCTGCACGTCGGCATTGCAGGTGCTGGCCTAGCCGGGCGCATGCTGGCATGGCGACTGCTGCGCGCGGGTTGTCGAGTGACTTTGATGGATGTGCGTCCTCCTGAAGCGCTGGACACTGCCGCCATGGTGGCCGCAGCCATGCTATCGCCCCTGGCCGAGCTGGCGGTGTCCGATGCCGTCGTGTTTGCACTGGGCCAGCGTTCAATGACCTTGTGGCCGCAGTGGATAGACGAGCTATCTGCTGCCAACACGGCTGCAGACGCCCAACCGGTTTACTACCGACAGCAGGGTTCGCTGGTTGTAGCCCATAGTCCAGACCAGAGTTCACTGGAACACTTCACACGCCTCTTGCACCACAAACTACCCGTTGCCTACCAGCACCAGGTGCATAGCCTTGACGGCGCCGAGGTAGCCACTTTGGAGCCCGCGCTGGCCGGGCGCTTTAACCAGGGCCTGTATTTGCAGGGTGAGGGACAGCTGGCAAACGACCAATGGATGGCTGCCTTGGCCCAAGAAATCCGTCGCCTGGGTTGCGTATGGCTCACAGAGGTTGACGTCCACACCTTAGAACCCCACCGCCTGCAAGGTGAGCGTGCGGCAGGGCAGGGCGGGAGAGAGGAGCTCAGTGTTGCGGTTGACCGGGTGGTAGATGCCCGGGGGGTGGGCAGCAAGACGCTTTTGCCCGCATTGCGGGGCGTGCGCGGCGAGGTCTTGCGCGTGGAATGCATAGGCATGGAACTTCAGCGCCCGGTACGCCTCATGCATCCGCGCTACCAGCTCTACGTGGTGCCGCGCCCGAACCACCTTTTTGTGGTCGGTGCCACCGAACTCGAATCAGAGGATGTCGGTCCCGTCACCGTGCGGTCCATGTTGGAGTTGGGTAGCGCCTTGTACAGCCTGCATCCAGCCTTCGGCGAAGCGCGACTCATCAGTTTGTCCAGTGCACTTCGACCCGCACTGGACAACGACCAGCCGACTTGCAAACTCAACGACGGCATTTGGCATATCAATGGTTTGTACCGCCACGGCTATTTGTGCGCTCCGGCGCTCGTTGAAACTCTAACCCGCAACCTACTGGAATCATCAACATGACCCCGCTTGCCCTTCATGTCAACGGTGCAGCCTGTGAAACGACTGCAAACTCCTTGCAGGACTTGCTGCTCGAACGTGGCTACGCGCTCAACACCGCGATGGCCTGCGCCATCAACAACCATTTGGTGCATCGGGGCGATTGGCCGCAGCGCGTGCTTGCGCACGGTGATCGCGTGGACGTGATCGCACCCATTACCGGAGGCTGAGATGCAAACAAACGTACACACTTATGGGTCTGATAGCGCTTGGCAGGTCGCCGGAGTCAAGCTCAAGAGCCGCCTGTTTTTGGGGACGGCGCACTATCCCTCGTTGCAAGTGCTTAGCGACGCCGCGACCATCAGCCAGACCGAAGTCCTGACGGTCGGATTGCGCCGTCTGCAGCCCGGGAGTGGTGGCGGGAACCATTTCTGGCAAAAAATTCAATCGCTGGGCTGCCACGTGCTGCCTAACACGGCGGGTTGCCATGGCGCACAGGAGGCCATCACCTTGGCCCATATGGCGCGGGAAATATTTGACACATCCTGGATAAAGCTGGAGGTCATTGGCGATGACTACACCTTGCAGCCCGACCTTATGGCGACACTGGAGGCTGCTACCCAGCTAAGCAAAGATGGCTTCGCGGTATTTGCCTACACCACGGATGACCTGGTGATGGCCCAGCGCCTGCATGGCGTGGGCTGCGCGGCAGTGATGCCCTGGGCTGCACCCATTGGAACGGGCCGTGGGCCCATGAATCCCTATGCGCTGGAAACCATGCGCCGGCGGATGCCAGACGCCGTTTTGGTGGTGGATGCGGGCCTGGGCCGCCCCTCCCATGCCGCCCAAGTCATGGAATTTGGTTTCGACGCCGTGCTCCTCAATACAGCGGTAGCCCAGGCCGGTGACCCGGTGCGCATGGCCCATGCGTTTGCCCAAGCCGTGTCGGCAGGACGCGGCGCCTTTGTATCGGCGCCCATTCCAGAGCGTAGCGCCGCACAAGCGTCCACGCCCACGGTAGGCATGCCGTTTTGGCACGCGCAATGAGGGAGACCGTAATGGCACCACAAGGCTTTCCAGCGCTTAATGGCGCATTGGGTTTTTATCCCGTAGTCCCTGATGCGGATTGGGTGAAACGACTCTTGGACTGGGGAGTGCGCAGCATTCAACTGCGCCATAAGCCCCTGGGGCATGACGATGCGGCCCTTGCATCGCAGGTGCGGGAGTCGGTGGCTGCGGGGCGAGACGTTGCGGGTGCGCAGATCTTTATCAATGACCATTGGGAACTGGCCTTGGCCGAGGGCGCCTATGGGGTGCATCTGGGACAGGAAGACTGGGCCGCGCTCAGTGTTACGCAGCGCGAGCGGCTACGGGCTTCTGGCATGCGACTTGGCCTGAGTACCCACACACCGGATGAATGGGCCATCGCGCAGGCGGCAAATCCTTCCTATATCGCCATCGGTCCGGTGTACCAGACGACGCTCAAAGTCATGCCCTACGAGCCCGTGGGGCTCGAACAGCTAAGGGCCTGGACGCTGCAGGTCAGCCCTTG
>JARXAU010000008.1 GCA_029865675.1 Rhodoferax sp. | reverse complement strand
GGTGCTCACAGCTGCGCTGGGCGCAGCAGGTGGCGGATTATTGGCGCTGGTGACGCCAAACCTAGCCGGATTGATGGGCGGCGACGACGCAGCCCTTGTGGCACAGGCGCAAGCATCCTTGTTTGCTGTGTCGGCTGCGCTGCCTTTTGTCACCACCACAGCTGCATTGCGCGGTGTACTTGAGGCGTACGGTCGCTTTGACGTGACGAGTGCAATCCGCCTCAGCATGGGTTTCATCACCTACGGTGGCCCGCTCGTGGTGTTGCAGTTTTACAGTGGCCTTGTTCCAGTCGTCATATTTCTGGCGGCTGCGCGTGCTGTGACTTGGGCAGTCCATGCTTATGCAGTAGGTCGTGTGCTGCCTGCAAATTCAGAGTACCCACGATGGTTCAACCGTGCAGAGTTGCGCCAGTTGCTTGTATCGGGCGGCTGGATGACAGTGTCCAACATCATCTCGCCGGTGCTGTCGTATCTGGATCGATTCGTGGTCGCTTATGTCGTCGGGGCCAGCATGGTCGCGTACTACACCACGCCCTATGAAGCAATAAGCAGGCTCACCATCATCCCTGAGGCCATATTGGGCGTACTTTTTCCGGCCCTTGGGGCGGCCATGGCGACAAACCCCGAGCGCGCGCACCAACTCTTCGGTCAAAGCCTGCGTGTGATGGTTGCCGTGATGTTGCCCGTTGCTGCTTTGGTGGTGGCGTTCGCGCAACCGCTACTGGCGATCTGGATCACGACCGAGTTTGCCGACAAGAGCTTTTGGGTGTTGCAAATCTTGGCTCTGGGCTTCGCAATCAATTGCGTGGCGCGGGTTACTTTCACTGCCATCCAAAGTGCAGGTCGTGCGGACACAACCGCCAAGCTGCATCTTTGCGAGTTTCCGATATTTCTGTTGCTGTTGTTTTGGCTAACGACGCGGTTTGGTATCGAAGGTGCTGCACTGGCTTGGGCGGTGCGGGCCACAGTCGACTTTGTGTTGCTGCTTTGGGTGCAAAGCAGGTTGATGCCTATACGCCATGGCTTGGGTGCTTTTAAGGTATTGCTCATGCTGGGTACATGTGTCTGTGCCTGGCAAGCACATCAATATGTTCTGGCGGGCGGCTCGACGAATGTAGCTGCCGGCGCGACCGTGGTGGCCTTACTTGTGGGTGCGTTCGCCGTGCTGACTGCCGACGATCGCCGGCTGATCTTGTCAACAGCGATTGGCCTGTTCAACAGGCGCGCATGAGCCCGCAGTACCCATGGGAATGACTGGTTTGGTCAACAACCTTCACTTTCTTTTTTTGCATGCGGCCCAGGTGCGGCTTTTTCGGGCGGCGTCGCATATTGTCTTGATTTAATGTGGCTGAATTGCAAGCACCAGGAGGTTTTTCAATGCTTTGCAGAATTTGTGGGTCAGAAGGTGAGTTCCAAGTTTTCAATGCCACGGAGAAGATGTACGGCATTGGGGATTTGCACCCATACTTTCAATGCAACCAGTGTGGGTGCCTGCAAATCTGCAGCATTCCAGATGATATGGCCCGCTATTACGGTGCTGGCTATTACTCATTCAAGCCCAGAAAGTCTGGTGGCTTGTATCGCCGCGTGGTGGCTGCCAGAAATCGACACGCGGTCATCGGCGGTGGTCTTGCGGGTGCATTGCTCAACAAGCTGCAGCCCACGAAGTTGTTTGACTTTCTTGGGCCCGCCAAGGCTGCCCTGCGCATCGATTCAGCCGTGCTTGACGTGGGCTGTGGCAGCGGTGCGCTGGTGCTGTTGTTGCGAGAAGCCGGCATGCGCAATGCCTTGGGCATCGACCCGTTTGCCGACGCTGACCTGATGCATGCCGGGCAACCACTGGTGCGTCGGTCCACGCTTGACGCCATGGATGGCACGTTTGATCTGATCATGTTCCACCATTCGCTGGAACACATGCCCGATCAACTGGGCACCTTGCGGCTGGCCTACCAGTGCTTGCGCCCGGGTGGCCATTGCATCGTGCGGGTGCCTTTGTCGTCGTCTGAAGCCTGGGCGCATTACGGGCTGGATTGGGTGCAGCTCGACGCACCAAGGCACTTTTATCTGCACAGCGTTGACAGCATGCAGCGCCTTGTGCGCGATGCCGGGTTCAGCTGTGAGCACGTGCGGTTTGATTCGACGGCATTCCAGTTTTGGGGCAGTGAGCAAAACCGCAAAGGCATTGCCTTATCCGGCCCCAAGTCAAATTCGGTGAACCCTGATGCGTCGATCTTCAGTGCTGCCGACATCGCCGCATTCGATGCGCGTGCGCGGCAATTGAACACAGACAAACGGGGTGACCAGGCCGGGTTTGTGCTTCGGCGCGCTTAGCCAAACTTCCAGCCAGCCGCATGCCCCTGGTGTTGCCTTTGAACCTGCTGCACCGGCGTCTGAAATTGATGTACTCCTTGTTGAACCGAAAGGCGGGTCTCTTGCGACTCTTGAAAGTCTGGTGCCAGATGTTGCAGACGCCGGCGAACCACTCCTTCCGCAGTGTCTGCGGGTCAGGCCAGCCATGACTGCGCGATTGCTGCCGGTTGTACTGGCACTGGTGTTGGGCCTGCTGGCGATCGACAACCGGTCCCTGTGGACCGACGAGATCGGCACATGGGAACTGGCCCTGCCGCCAACTTTCAGCAAGTGGGCAGCGGGGTTCTGGCTTCACTACAACAGCGACGGCCAGTTGCCGCTGTACCACGCCTACATGTGGGTGTGGACTGAGGTTTTTGGAACCCAAGAATGGGTGTTACGCGTGGCAAACCTGCCCTGGCTTGTTTTGGCGCTGGCCGGGCTGCAGCGGGCAACCGCGGGCAAGGTGCAGACCCCGTGGCTCTTGACCAGCTTTGCCCTGAATGGCTTTGTCTGGTACTACGTGAATGACGCCAGGCCCTACGTGCTGTATGTGGCCGGCGCCTGCTGGCTGATGGCCGGCATGCTGCGCCTGTGTCGCCCGGACAGCACCGACGTTGCCCTGGCCCAGGGCCTGCGTGAATGCCTGCTGGGGGCCGTGGTGCTGGTGGGTGGCAGTGTCCTGGGTGTGTTCTGGGTGGCCAGCTGCCTGCTGGTGCTGGGGCTGCTTTATCCCCAAGTGGCCAAGCAGGTGCTGTACGCCGCGTGCCGGCAGTGGTGGTGGGTCGCCCTGACGCTGCTGATGGGCGGCGCCATGCTGGCAGTGGCCGTGCACAGCCACATATCGGGTGCGCGTGCCAATCAGACCGCTGCGTTTTCTGTGCCAGGCATGGGCTATGGGCTGATCGAGCTGCTGGGGGCTACAGGGCTGGGGCCGTCTCGGCACGATTTGCGCATCAGCGTGCTGCAGTCCAACCCTGCCCAGTTGGTGTTGATGGCGCTGTTGGCCGCACTGTCAGCCTGGGCTGTGGCCGCCAGTTGGTGGCGGCTGCCGACACGCCGTACCCGGCTTGCATTTGCAATTGCCGCCGGCCTGCCGTTTGTGGTGATGGTGATCCTGGGCCTGGTGCTGCACTGGCGCGTGATGGGCCGCCATCTGTCAGCTGTATTGCCGGTGGTGGTGCTGGCGCATGCCGTGTTCTTGCAGCATGCCGCCGGGCAGCGCAGCCTGGGCAGCCGCCTTGTGGCGGGTACGCTGGCACTTGGGCTGCTGACCAGCGCCGTTTCAAATCGTCTGGCACCCCGCCATGACAAGGACGACTATCGCCTGGCTGCTGCATGGGCGCAGCAATCATTGGCTGCCGGCCGCACCGTGGTGTGGCTGGCCGATGAGCGTGCCCTGGCCTACTACGGGCTGGCCGTGCCTGGCATTGGTTACCGTGACAGTGTGCCGCTACGGTTGATCCCATTCAGCCGCTATCCCAAGCCAGGACTCAACCCCGCCCAGTTGCCCGACGACATCGTGTTTTCACCGCGTGAGGGGGTTGATCCTGGCCGCCGGGCACGCCCCCTGTTGGACACAGGTCAGTACAAGCAGGTTGCGAAAGCAGCTGCGTTTGTGCACTACCAGCTCGCTGTGCCAAACGGCAGCACCACGCGCCCCAGCTCACCATGAAACTGCCCGCGCACGGAACCCAGGCATGAACCAACCCACCCCCGCCAACCTGCCCCTGTGCGTGGATTGCGACGGCACGTTGATCCACACCGATCTGCTGTTTGAATCCTTTCTCCTGTTGTTGAAGCAGAACTTCCTGGCCGCATTGGCCGTGCCCTTCTGGCTGCTGCGGCACGGCAAGGCGGCAACCAAATTGCGCATTGCCCAACTGGTGCAGGTGGACGTCACCACGCTGCCCTACTGCAGCGCTGTGGTGCAGCATGTGACGGCGCAGCGTGCCCTGGGGCGCCGCACCGTGCTGGTAACGGCCAGCGCCGACCGCTACGCACAAGACATTGCACGCCACCTGGGCATCTTTGACGATGTGATGGCCACCACGGGGCCAGCCATCAACCTGTCAAGCCAGCGCAAGGCTGACCACCTGACCAAGGTGTTTGGCGAGAAGGGGTTTGACTACATCGGCAACAGCAAAGACGACCTGCCAGTGTGGCGGGCCGCAGGCCTGGTGTCGGTGGCCAATGCCAGCCCCAAGGTGCTGGCTGCAGCACAGGCCATGGCGCCGTTGGCATTCTTGGCGCCGACCCCGTTCAATGCCATGCGTGCGGCGCTGAAGGCCATGCGCCTGCACCAATGGCTGAAGAACATTCTGGTGTTCGTGCCGCTGCTGGCCGCCCACCGCGCCACGGATCTGCAATTGCTGCAGCAGGCGGTGATGGCCTTCTTTGCGTTTGGCCTGTGTGCCTCCAGCGTCTACATCCTGAACGACATGCTGGACATCACTGCCGACCGCCAGCACAGCAGCAAGAAGAACAGGCCGTTTGCTGCCGGGTCGTTGTCTATCCCGCTTGGGGCTGCGATGAAGCTGGCGCTGCTGGGGGTGGCCTTCGGCCTGGCCTGGCAGCTGCCGCGCATGTTTTTGCTGGTGCTGATGCTGTACTACGTGGTCACGCTCAGCTATTCCATCAAGCTGAAGGCGCAGGTGATGGTGGACGTGATGCTGCTGTCAGGCCTGTACACGGTGCGCATCCTTGCGGGCGCAGCGGCCACGGCCATCGTGCCGTCGTTCTGGTTGCTGGCGTTTTCAATGTTCATCTTCTTGAGCCTGGCGCTGGTGAAACGTTATGCCGAGATGATCAAGACCGCCCAAAGCAAATCACGCAAGGCCGCAGGCCGTGGCTATTCCACAGACGACCTGGTCGTGCTGCTGGCCCTGGGTGCCGCCAGCGGCTACACCGCCGTGCTGGTGCTGGCGTTGTATGTGAACAGCGCCGACGTGGCCAAGATGTATGCCCGCCCCTACATGCTGTGGCTGGCGGTGCCGGCCCTGGCCTACTGGATCAGCCGGGTGTGGTTGAAGACGCACCGCGGTGAAATGCACGACGACCCGGTGGTGTTTGCAGCCAAGGACTGGCAGAGCTTGGTGATTGCGTGTGCCTTGGCAGTGTTTGCCATGCTGGCCAGCGCAAAGGGTTGAGGCCTACACACCATGACGCTGACCACCTTCGCGCTCATCATGTCAGCCGTGGTGCTGAACACGGCAGCGCAGTTCTTGCTCAAAGCCGGTGCCACGGCCCTGTCGGGTTTGGCGGCAGGTGGCGCGTCTGCCTGGGGCCTGCTGTTTGCAGGCATCACCAGCTTGCCTGTGCTGGCAGGCTTGGCTTGCTATGTGGCCAGCTTTGGCTTATGGATCGGCGTGCTAGCGCGGCTGGATGTGAGCGCGGCCTACCCACTCTTGTCGATCGGTTATGTGATCGGCGCCGTGGTCGCCTATTTCTTTTTTGGTGAATCCTTGTCCATCAACAAGATGCTTGGAATTGGATTCATCGTCATTGGGGTGGCTTTTATTGCGCGAGCCTGAACCAAATGCGCAGGTGCACTTATTAGTTGCATCGACAAGATATGAAGAGTAATCAGATCGTGGATGCTGGTCAACATTCGGCCGAAAAGGTGGGCCACATCCCAGGCATTGATGGCCTACGCGCAATTGCTGTGTTGGCTGTGGTGATTTATCACCTAGACCCTGCGTGGCTACCTGGCGGATTTGCGGGTGTCGACATCTTCTTTGTAATTTCGGGCTACGTGGTCGCGGCTTCTATCCGCAACGCCCCGCGCGCCGTGTCGTTGGCCTCATTCTTTGGCTGGTTTTACCGGCGTCGGTTGCTCAGAATTTTCCCGGCCGCATTATTTTTCGTGGCGGTGATGTTGGTGTTCTCAGTTCTTTTCATCCCGCCGACCCCGGTTACCAAATGGGTAGAACCGACAGGGGTATCCGCGATTTTCGGGCTGAGTAACTTTATTTTGTTCTGGAAGGCTGGCGATTACTTTGCGTCATCCAGTGCATTCAATCCATTCACCCATACGTGGTCTTTGGCGGTAGAGGAGCAGTACTACCTTTTATTTCCATTTGCGGCCTACTTTATATTTCGACTGGGCTTAAAAAGTGCAGAAAAATCCAGGGTTATTGCTATCGCAGTCGTTGGGCTGACGGGGCTGGCGTCATTTTGTGCGGCCCTGTGGCTGACAAGAATATCGCCCAGCTTTGCATTTTATATGCTGCCAACTCGCCTTTGGGAGTTGGTTGCCGGATTTGGTCTGTACTTAATACATTCCAACGGGACCTTTTCAGTTATTAGCCGCATGCGCGACCGCTACATCACGCCCATCGGATGCCTCGCAGTCGCCTGTTTGGCAGTAAGTATATTTACCTCCATCGAGGAATTATTTCCTGCGCCAGGTGCAATATTCGTTTGTCTTGCTACGGTTGTTGTCCTGCATGTTTTGTGTTCTGACAAGAAAAACGCTGTCGGCCACATATTTTCACTCGCGCCGCTCAGGTTCATTGGGAAAATATCGTATTCTCTTTATCTGTGGCATTGGGGCGTCATCGTTGCTTTCAGATGGACGATTGGTTTAGAACAAATCGAGCATAAAGCGATTGCGCTCTGCTGCATGGTTGCCGGCGCGCTCGCAAGTTATTACTGGGTTGAGCAGCCGTTTCGAAATCACCTGAGAACTCCTGATCCACGGCCAACGCGGACGATAGCGATGGTTCTGGCATCCACCGCTATTGTTGCTGCCAGCTGTTCAGTTTTTTACCTTAAGAAAAATGAGATTAGCCTGAGTGTTGTGAGTGACCGGCACACTTGGGATCCATCAGCCCTGGATAAAGGCGAGGGCGCGACATGTGATATCGGTAGAACTTGGGTGCGCTTTTATGCGGGAAACAAGATATCTTTTCAGCCGAAAACATGCCCGACCGCCACAAAAACCTTGTTTGTGATTGGTGATTCGCATTCGGGGGCCTATGAGCGCATGCTATATCGCTTTTCTGCGCAGACCGGATGGGCTGTCCAACTCTACTCACTGGGAGGGTGTGCGGCGCTGACAGCGTTCGACAGCAAAGGTCAAGCGGTTTGTAAAAAGTTCCGCGAAATGTCGCGGCGGAGCATTCTTGAGTCGATGAAAAGCCAAGACGTTTTGTTTGTCGCAGGTTTTTATATGCAGAGATATCGCGAAGTATGGGACGACTCGCCAGTGCCTGAATCCATGGCTGGCAGTTCGCGCCAAATAAAAATTGCACAACGAGTAAACTTTGCGGAGGAGAAATTTTTTGAAGCAGTGCACTTGGCTGGCGTCATGACTGTTTTGGAACTGCCCAAGCCGGTAATGCAAAGTTCTCAGTTCCGATGTTCAGATTGGTTCAATGAGCGGGGTCCACATTGCGCCGGGCAAGCTGTTTCCAAAACGGAGTTCCTAGCTTCGAGCACACTTGCGCGAGAGAAAATTGAGGAGGCCGCAAAGACGTTCCGGGCCACGACTTGGAATCCAGCGAATATGCTTTGTGGAGACGCGCTGTGCGCCGGCAGCATGCGCGGTCGTCCGCTGTATTACGACACTGATCACCTGAGTGCATTCGGAAATGATTATTTGTTGCTGTCCTTTATCCGTGCTGTGCATTTGGGCGGATCGTGAAAGATTCCTAAGAATGCGCTGCGCATCGCAGCGCGAAGCATTGTTCCGGTGCATTCTTTTGCCGCTTCATTGTATGAGTGAATTTGAATTGGACTTGCTGTAGCTGAATGAGAGCGCTGCCACTTAGTCCTTATCAGGAGCGCCACCTTGGAAATTGGTCCCACTCATTATTAATCGAAAGATTTTTTGACAGTCATGAAGGCTATGTAAATACTATATAAATTTTGAACCGATCATTCAAATTATGCGCCAAGATATTGAGTTTTTGAGAATCTTGGGCGCCGCCGGAGTTGTATGGTTCCACTTGGGTATATCCGCGCAGGAAATTGGATATGGTGGCCTCGTACTCTTCATTGCCCTTGGCGCCTATTTCTCAATCGTAACCAGCGGCAGGTTGTCGAGTCAGTTCTTTGTCAAGCGAGCGGTCAGAATTCTCATCCCTTGGTTATTTTGGGTGTTCATATTCGGGTTGATCAATATTGTCCGGGGCTACCCAGCATTTCCCAAAGGCGATTCCACATCTGCAGCCATTTTGATTGGGCCTAGCGTACACCTGTGGTACTTACCCTTTGCGCTGGTGGTTGCCGTTGTTTCAGGGATTCTTGGTCAAGTACTCAGTCGTCGTTCACAGTTGGGTTTGGGTTCGTCGTCGCGAGCCTTGGCTTTTCATCGGTTGGCTTGCTGCTGGCCGAGCATGCAGCAATGCCATATCCCTATGCGCAATACGTCCATGCCCTTCCGGCTGTCGGATTGGGTTGGGCACTGGCCGGTATGTCGGCATCGGCTGTAAGTGCTCGGCTCGGCGCTTTTCTTATCTTGACGTTATCGGTTTTACCGGGCATGGTGATGCATGGCTACGGGGCAGCTTATCTGGTTGGTTTGCTGCTGGTTGTGCCCGTGGCTTTCCCAGGTCTGCTGGCCATCAAGTATCAGATAGCCAAGTTCTCCAGCTACATTTTTGGGGTTTACCTGGTTCATCCGCTATTCATTCCAATTGCCCGCCGCTTCGGGCTTGCGGGTGATTGGTTGGCGTTGCCACTGACTTTCGGGCTCAGTTTGGGGCTGGTGATATTGATACGCCGGTTTGCGCCGGTGGCAGGCGCAAAGGTCACTTGATGCCTTGATACTGGGCGCTGTGCGTTTAGCGCCGATCGCTTCTGTTCAAAGTTGCCCTACCCACGTGTC
Source organism: Rhodoferax sp. (assembly GCA_029865675.1). Lineage (GTDB taxonomy): Bacteria > Pseudomonadota > Gammaproteobacteria > Burkholderiales > Burkholderiaceae_C > Allorhodoferax. The sequence goes on along the minus strand of JARXAU010000008.1, from coordinate 23,002 downwards.
CTGGTAAGGTATGGGCGTCGTACTGCCAAGTGTCAACTTGATGCTGGGTGATTTGCCGGCGTTGTTGCGCAGGTTCAACCCGATCTGGCCCAGGCGCCGTGTTGGATCGCCAACGCCGATCGCAAATTCGCCAGCTTGCGCAGTGATGAGACAGATGCAGGGCGAGTCAACGTCCAGCGTGAGGCCCTCTCGAATCAGAAGGCTCCCCTTGGCGTGAAACACCGCCATGATTTGGCTGGTCGTCAGCCAGCGCAGGGCTTGCAGGGATTCGCTGTTCGAAAGAATTTGCAGCTTCAAGTCCACAGTGGCACTAACTGGCATTGCTGTAGGGGTAGACACAGCGTAGGCAAACTTCGCCCCAGCAGGCCGCAGGCCATGCTGCATGGCGATCGTCAACACTTTGGCGTTGGCATTGGTCGCACCAAGGGCACTGTTGATAGCACTGCTGCTCTGCGTGCGGTGCTCACGTTGGACCAGTAGATCCGGCCCGTCCAGCGGCAGGTACATCAGCCCGTCGTGCCAAAGCCACCGGGCCCCTGCAGTCGATGTGCGGTCGCCCCTTTCGGGCAATGGGCCGGCGCTGGTGTGTACCAGGCCAGTCCAGCGGCATTGATTCAGCGTGGTCGCTATCGGGTGGTCATGGGTGGATCGGATACCAGCGCCCATGGCCACCATCGTGTCGCCCATGAAGAACCAGCTCAATCTGCCGGTTGTCTGCAACTTGTCCAGCGCCATGGTCGCCACGCCGGTTGCACCGTCCGACACGCCGCCGACAAACTGCGCTTGGTGAGTCTGGTAGCCCTTTAGCGGTGGTACGGCATCGGGTGCCGTTAAGCCTGGCAGGGCCGACCAGTTCCATACCGGCGGTAAGCCATCGTATTCATCACCCCGGCGCAACAGGTAAGTCACGCCAAAGGGCAACCAGAACCCCTGCAAGTTTTCGCCGTTGCCTGACTCGGTGCCCACCGTGCGGGCACTGCACATCTTGACTGACATGTAGACACTGCGCGTCTGGTGCACCATGAAGTCGGATCGCCAGAACAACTGGTTGGTTGTCGCCGGTGGTGGCCCACCCACCTTGGTGCGCGCCGCAGCGGCTGACAGGTCGGTGCTGCGCCTTGGCACCAGCGGCGCCAGCCGCACCATCGCATTGGCCACCAGACCGGGCCGTGGCAAGTCTTCCTTGCGGGTGAATTCGCGCCCACGCGCCCCCCACTCCAGCCACTGCGTGCCCCGCAGCAGCGGCACCATGCCGCGCAACGCGTAGTTGGCAAGCAAGTCCAGCCCGCTGCCAGACAATGCCCAGGGCGTGCCTGCCAGCCATGCGGCAAGCTGCACGTTGTCTTGCAAAAAGCCGAGGCCATAGCCGCCGGTATACAACTGGGCACCGTGCTGGTGAAAGCTGAAGTCGGGCTGGATTCCTTCGTCCAACGTGATGCGCAAGGTGGATGCCAGCGCGGCGCTGGCGCGCACCAGATCACCAGCATCGTTCCGCAATGCGCCACGCAGCACTTGCTGTGTGGCGTACCAAGTGAGGTTTTGTCCCGTCGCTTGGGCTGGTGGCACCATCCCTGGGTCTTGCAGCAGGGTTATGGCCTGCACCGCGATGTCTTCATCCAACAATGCGCGACCAAGCACGATGACGCGACCAATTTCCCTTTGCTGGCCAATTGTGTTGTGCCACCAGTTGTCAGACATGGGCTTGCGTTGCAACCAGGCGCGCAGCCCACGGTTCAGGGCATCAGTGCCCGTCTGCATGGCTGGGGGCGCCTGCCCCGGTTGTGCCAGCGAACGGGCGATGCGGCGCAGGCGCACCAAGTGCGGCATCGGGCGCCAGTCGCCAATGCCGCGGTCTGCATAGTCCACGTCGTCCCAGGTGCCGTTGGTGTTGATGGTCGCTACAAAGCGCGTGGCGTCGCCCGGCCCGCCTTCTGCCATGTAGTCGTCACGCACCCTGCGCAACACCATCGCAAAGAATGTCTCCGTGTTTGCCCCTGCTGCGGCAGCGTTCACTGGGCGCAGCCATGCGGGGGCTGTGGCCAACATGGCCAGCCGTTGCAGCAGCCAGCGGCGTTGCCCAGTCAGCCTGCTGCTGCGCGCCGGCGTTGTCATGCCGTACCAGCGCGTTGCAATGCGGGCAAGGCCGTCGCCATCGGCAGCTTGGCCAATGCGTCTGCCAGACCCTGCACACTAAACAGGCGCCGCGCGTCTGATCGCTCATGCCAGCAGTCAGTGGGCTGGTCCAACGCTGTCAGCACATGGCTGGCAAAGGCTTCACTGGTGTCGGCTACCTTGAACAGGCGCTTCACTTCGGCGGGCATGCCCTGCGTGCCTTGGGTGGACGTGACGATGGGCGTACGCATCATCAGCATCTCGATCGCCTTGACATGGGTGCCGCTGCCCGTGCGCACCGGGTTTACCAGTACGCGGGCCTGGCGGTATAGAGCCAAAGCGTCGGCGACGTTGGGCAGCAAGGTGACGTTGGGTGCTTTGCACAGGTTGCGAACATGCTCGCCAGGGTTGGACCCCGCCACCACAAACTGCGTGCCCGGCCGTTGCGCCAGCACAAGGGGCCGAATCTCATTCACCAGCCACTCGACCCCGCGCACGTTGTTGGGTGTGGTCAGGTTGCCGAGAAAGAGCACATCGTGCTTTTGTTCGGTATACGGCAGATCTGCGCTGGTGCCCATGCCCAACGCAGACTCGGCAATTGGTGGCAACCAACTGATGTTTCGGATGCCTTGGGCCTGCCAGAAAGCCATGTCGTCAAAGGAGATGTCGAACACCCAGTCGGCTGTGGTCAGCATTTGCTGCTCAAACCGTCTCAGCCCCACGCATGCAATGGTCCATGCCAGTCGATCGCGCGGGCGGCGGGCAGCACTGGCTTGCCGCGCCATGTACACATGTTCAAGGTTGTGGGAACGGTAAGCGACAGGGACCTGGATATGGTCATGCACTGCAAGGACTAGCGGCCCGCACCAGGGGCCCTCACACCAAAGCCAGTCGGGCTGAAACTCTTGGACAACGCTGCACAGGTCGCGCAGGTCCAGCGCGCCCAGGCTCCGGCGTGCAACGTGCCAGGGCATCTGCGGCAACTTGATAAGTGCCTCAAGCAATGCGCGCTTGCCTTGCTTGATCGGATAGAGCAGCAAGCCCGCCGTGGCTGCGCGAACTGCTTCAAGGTGCTGTTGCTCTGGCCGCTTGCCAGAAACGTCATCGAAGAAGCACACAAGCTGAACTGCAACGCCCAATCTCGAAAGCGCCAACACTCTGCGCCAGATATCCGCTCTACCTCCGCGGTTGGCTGGGTATGGAATGTCCGTTGAAAACAGTGTGACGCGCTTCATGATCGGCATTGGGTTCATGCACTACTGTCTACTGCCAGTCGGCTGCGAATGACCTTAGCTGGCACGCCACCGATGATGGAGTAAGGGGGGATGTTGCCGCGCACCACGGCGCCTGCGGCGACAACGCAGCCCTTACCAACGTGGCAGCCGTCCAGGAACGTGGCTTTGGCGCCAACCCAGCAGTCATCTTCAATCACGATCCCTTTGCGGACCACACCTTGGACTCGAATCGGCACATCAGTTCGGTCAATGACATGGTTCTCGGAATGAAAGCTGACGTATTGGCCCATGATCACATTGCTGCCGATGGCAACGCCGCCACCACAACCAATGAATGAATAGCCACCAATGCCCGAATTTGCGCCGATCGAACAGCCCGTGCCGAGGCGTGACAACACGCCGCTGGCCTGAATGGTGGTGTAGGGGCCGATGTTGACGTTTCTGCCAATGCGCAGGCCATTGGCAGACAGCGCATCAACTACGCAACCACGGCCGATGGTGACACCGGGCTCGAAAGACATTTGCGCACGGTTGCGCAGCACGCTACCGTCACCCAAATAGATGGCTGATCGTCGCAAAGGAAAAGCCAACCTGCCACGGATCAGCCATGTCAAACGACGCGAAGCCAAACCAACCAGACTGAGCAGTGGCAGCTTTGGATCGAGTTGGTAGTCGCTGCCCTTAACGCGCGTTGCAAATTTGTTAAGCAGGTTCCTGAGCATGGCCGCGCTGCCGAATGGTCAAAAACGAGCTGGGCCGTTGTAGGACAGCATGCCGCGCAAAGCTGCCCATGTCTTGCTGGGGTGGCCTTTCAATGCGAACTTCAACGCGTCCATTGCGAGCGACATCAACACAACCGGCAAGCGTCTGCGGAAGTGCAGTGAAGTAAAAAGGACTTTGCTACGGAAAAGATAGAACATCGAAAGCGGCGAACCGCCACTGGCCGAGCTGCCGATGCTGGCACCGTGTTTATGGAACACCACTGAATCTGGTGCCCAACCCAATGTGAAGCCAGCTTGCCGGCCACGGTGTGCCCAGTCATGTTCTTCGGAATAGAGGAAATAGCGCTCGTCCATCAAGCCAACCACATCCAGAAACTTGCGGCTGACCAGCATTGACGCGCCGACAACATAGTCCAACTGGCGCTCCACTCGGGTTGGATCGGTGGGAATGGTGTTTGCTGCCGAAAACGCGCCAATGGACAGTGAGCGCCCGCGCCATGGCAGGTAGCGTGCGCCGCCCAAGGCTTGCACGCGGCTTCTGTCGCCGTGGTAGACCAAAGTGGACCCGCAGATGCCGATGGTTTGCTCAGCCATTGAACGCGAAACCAATGTTTCCAGTGCACCTGATGAAATTTCGCAATCATTGTTCAAAATCCACGCATAAGCCAAGTCTCCGCGACTCTGCGCAAATCGAAGTCCAACATTTACACCGCCAGCGAAGCCGAGATTCGAACCGGTTTGAATCAAGAATAGATTCTTTGGGCCATTGGCTGGGCAAATCGTCGTTGGCCAGTTTTTTGATTCGAAGCACTGCAACCTTATTGAGTTGGCAGTGCAAAAATCAGCCACACCGGTTTGAAGCGAGGTGAAGTCTTTCTGACTGGAGGCGTTGTCACAAACCACATAGTCAACCCGGTTGGTTTGAATTTGCAGAAGCGACTGTAAACAGTTTAGCGTATCCGCAGCTCCGTTCCAATTGAGAAGAACTACATAGATGCGATTTTGATTGCCGCTTGGGGCTTGGCTTTCGAACATATTGCCTAAGTTACCCTAGATATTTTATTCGTGCCGAAGAAAATTCGGGCGCATGAAAAGCTGTCGTTTTTCTTGGGTTGCCGAAGCCGCTGAGATGGAAGTTTCCTTCAAGACGACAATCGCCCCAAGAGCAAAAAACAGTAGCGGCATGTTGTGCGGTGTCGATAGCACGAGCGACGTGAAGCCGAATATGACCACGGTCAGGCACCACATCGCATAGGTAATCCCTGCTTCTGTACCCGCAACTTTCGCTAACCCGAAAAATCGCTTGCCAGCCTGGAAGAAGAAGAGACTGTAAACGACCATTGCGACAACGCCCGCCTCTAGCAATTGGCTCAGAATTTGGCTGTCCAAAGAAGATCTGCCATTGCTGCTGGTCAATGCTGCTTTGTAGCCGCCCACACCTGGGCCATATCCCAATAGCCACGAATCTTTTGCTGCATCCAAGGCCAGCTCCAGCATAAGAACCCTGGCAAAAGTACTGCCAGATTCTTCAGCCGTTCGCCCTTCCGCCAAGCCAATTACCAAAAACAGCGCGGCTACTGCCAGAAGAGAACCACATAGAAGGAAAATGGTACCGCCGATATTCTTATTGAAACCATGTTGCTTTACCGTGGCGGCGTTGTAGGCAACAAGCAGCCCCGCAACAACAACCACCACTGCAGCGCTTGCCATGGCAGTTCTTGTCTGGGTTGCCCAAAGAATCATTGGGATACCCAGAAGGGCAAAAACAGACAGTCCCCTACGTAGCATCTGTCCTTTCGCGAACAGGCCAGCCAATACAAGTGGCAGGACGGACACCGCAAACTGGGCCAATAGAAGTGGATGGTTGAATGACGCCTGTGCACGGTAAAAGCCAGCGCGCATCTTGGTTTCAGTCGCGGCAGCTAAAAATTCTTCGCTCGATGTATCCGTGGGCACCAGTGCCAAGAACAGATTGCTTTTGGTAATTACTTCAATCAATGTAATAAACTGGATGCAAATCAACACCACAACCAGTGATGTAGTAATGCGCCGAACATCAATTGAATGCTTCAGCCAAGTTAACGCAAAAAGATAGGCTGGAACATAGTCAAAAAGCTCTAACAAAAATATGCGAACTGAAACGTCAGGGTAATCGCTATTGAAAATGGCAATGAACCGCCACGTAAAAAATATACCAACCAAAAGTGATGTGCTTGATTGTGATAGTCTCTTCGCCAATCTCTCGCGAAGTTCTTTGTTTACCATGAGGGTGTACACCCAATATAGCAAACAGGCAGCCCAAATTAAGCGCTGTGGGTTCTTGGTTGGCAGCCCTGGAATTGGAATATAAGAAAAGCTCGGCCATAAAAATTTGCTGGCAATTGCAAGTACCAAAAGTGCCGCAATCATGCGTTCTGGCACCGACTCTCTAGCTGGCAATAAGAAGGCAACAATTATGCCCATTGCTGTAATGATCATCAGCCCGAAGATTGTGGACACTTTCATTGGCAGTAAAGGAATTGCCAGGCCGATTAGCAGTGCCAATACCAGAAACAGCATCCAAATGAAGATTGGAAGTACTTTGATAGGCTGTTGCATTTGTGCTTTCTGCCTCAACTGGTTTTGGCCATTGATTTGGCCAACAAGTCGTTGTACTGCTCAAGAACACTCGGCCAAGTCAATCCATCTTTGAATCTGCGTAAACTTGCTAGCTTCATGGTTTGGCTCAGTTTCCTGTCGCCAATCATCAAATCGATAGCTTCTGCCAAGCTCTCAACATCACGAAAGAACTGCGAACCGTCGCCCGCCACCCACCTGTTGAAGGCATTGTCATGCGCTATCACAGGGTTGCCGGCGCCCAGCGCTTCCACCAATGACGGGTTGGTGCCGCCCACCTGGTGGCCGTGGATGTAGGCCATGCAGTGCAGGCGCAGCGCCTGCACCACGGTCTTGTCGTAAATGGCGCCCAGAAACTTCACCTCGGCACTGGCTGCGGCCTTCACGGCGCGGTGGTATGGGTTGGCATCGCTGTAGTTGCCCAGCACGGCCAGTTGCACACCGCGCGGCTGGCGCGAGAAGGCCGCCACGATCTCCAGCAGTGAGTTTTCGGGCTCAGGTCGCGCAATCACTGTCAGGTACTTGCCAGGTTGCAGGCCCAGTGCCAGCACAGGGCTGGTGGGTAGGCCGTGCAATTGGTCAGCGCCGTAGGGGATGGTGGTGATCTTGTCGGCGCGCACGCGGGTGGCCAGGTGCTGCTTGATGGCAGGGTGGTCGGCCACCAGGTGGTTGCCCAGCCAGCAGCCGGCGCGCTCGTTCAGCCAGAACCAGGCCTTGGCCAGCGGGCCCCACTTGGCGCGCGACCATTCAATGCCGTCCATGTTGATGACGTTGGGCACGCCCTTCAAGCGCAGAAGGGCGCAGAACACGGCTGTGTTGTAGCCCAGGGTCAGGCACAGGTCTTGGGTGCGCGATGCATGCCGGGTGGCCAACCAGTCAAACACGATGGTGCCGGCCGCACCGGCCGCATTGACGGGGATGTGCACCCGGTGCACACCCTGCCATTGGTCATGGGTGATGCCGTTGCCGCTGTCTTGCTGGCAATACACCGTCACCTGCCAGCCGAGTTGCACCAGATACGGTGCAAGGTACTCGGCAAAAGTTTCAAAGCCGCCGTGGGCTGCGGGCACACCGCGGATGCCCAAGATGCGCAAGTGGGGGCGGTTGCCTGAAGTTGCGGTACTCATGGCTTGGCCGCAGCCGCTTGCGTTGGTGTGCCCTGGGCGGCCAGGGTGGTCAGCAGCGCCATCAGCTTCTGATCATGTTCGGCCTGGCTGAAGCATTGCTGTTGGCGTTGCCTGCCGGCCTGGCCCATCTGCGCGCGCAGGGTGGGCGCATCGGCCAGGCGGGCAATGGCTGCGGCCAGGGCAGGCGCGCTGCCTGGCTGCACCAGGATGCCGGTCACGTCGTCCAACACTATTTCAGCCAACCCACCGTGGGCGGCGGCCACCACGGGCAGCTGTTGGGCCATGGCCTCAATGGCCACACGGCCGAAGGGCTCGGGGTCGATGGACGGGGCCACGGCAATGTCAGACGCCGCCCACACGGTGTTCACATCGGGGGTGAAGGGGTGCCACAGCACGCTGTCTTGCACGCCTGCGCCATCAATCTGCGCAAGCATGTCTTGCCTGAAATGGTTCTGCCCGTCGGCCACGTCACCCACGATCAAGAACTTCAGCTGCCTATGCCCCTGCGCCTTCAGCAGGCGGGCGGCTTCGATCAGCACGCCCTGGCCCTTCCAGCGGTTGATGCGGCCCACCAGGGTGGCCACTATGTCGCCTGGCTGTAGCCCCATCTTGGCGCGGAACGCAGCAGCAGCGCCTGGCCTGATCGGCGTAGTGGCTTCTAGCCCGTTCCAGATGACTGAACTGCGCTGCGCCAGCGCGGGCCGGGTGCCCACAATCCACTGCCGAGTGGCGTTGGAATTGCACACGCACCAACCACCAAGCAGTTGCAGCACTGTAGGGAACCCAACGGCGGCCAGCTTGGGCGCCACCACGATTTCGCGCACATGCCATAGCTTGGGTTTGCGGTGCAGCGCAGCCCACAGTGCGCCACCCAACGCAGCCACAGAGTTGGTGTACACCAAGCTGATTGGCCTGCCCGCAACCACGCGGCCCATGAACCTGACCGATCGCCACAGGTCGGCCAGCAACCTGTGCAGGGCGGCGGGGCGCATCAATTGGCGGGTCAGCTTGCCCACCGGGCCAATGTGTACCTCTGCGCCTTCAGCCAGCAGCAACGCAACCAGCGGGCCTTGGTGAGGCAGGGTGACGATGGGGGTGAACGGGCTCGCCTTCATGGCCCGCACGGTTCTTAGCAGCGACTGGTCTGCACCATAAAGATCTGCGTCGTGGTGCACCAGCAAGATGAAATGCATGAGCAATTGCGATTCGGGGCGGGCTTGCAGGCGGTGGTAGCCAGCCCATCATGTATGGGCCTGATCATCCGCCTCGCACCCGTCAGGGCTGTGACAAGTCGTCAGCAGAGAAATGCTAACGCACAAAGCACACCAGCATTTTGTGTGCCTGCGTCCACCGCCTACCCGTGCAGCAAATGTTACCGATGCCCCGCGCGCTGCAGGGCAACTGCCTTCAGATGAACCGCAATGCCTGTGCGTCAAAGTTGGCCAGGCCGGGCAGAACTGTTGCCACCTCGCCGGCGCTCAGCCCCAGCCAGCGGCCCAACGGGGCTGCCACCTGGCTTACAGCATAGGCTGGCAGCAGCCGGCCGCTGCCCACGTCGTCACTGGTGCCCAGGCTGGTGATGGGGAACCTGCCGTGGATGTTGCGGCCCTGCACTGCGCCTCCCAGTACAAAGTGGTGGCTGCCCCAGCCGTGGTCGCTACCATCGCCGTTGCTCAGCAGCGTGCGGCCAAAGTCCGATGCCGTGAACAGCGTCACGTTATTGAGCAGGCCCATGGTGGCCAAGGCCGTCATGAAATAGTCGATCGAATGGGCGACTTGGGCCATGTGGGCTGGCTGGTCGCGCATCTGGTTAGCGTGTGTGTCAAACCCGCCCATGCTGACCATGAACACCTGCCGCCGCATGCCCAGGCCCGGGCCGGCACCCACCAGTTGCGCCACCATGCGCAACTGGCGGGCCAGGCTGGTCTTGTCCAGTGCGGTGCCGCCTGTTGCATTGGACAGCACGGTGCCCGGTATGGCAGGCACTGAGACACCTGCCAGGGCAGCCTGCAATACGCTGGTGGTGCCGATACTGCGCTGCAGCACGCGGGTGTACTCGGCTTGCAATGGGTGGCTGCCGCCAGCGGCCAGTTGGCGCCGCAAGGCTGCAGGTGCGGCGCTGGCGCCATACACAGCACTGCCTGTCAGGCCGGCAATCTGTACTGGCCCGTCCGCGCCCATCTGGTACTGGGTGACGCTGCTGCCTGACAAGAACACTGCGTTGCCGTTGAGCGACACCGATGTGAACACCGGGTAAGCATTGGCCGACATCAAGATGTCGCCCATGCGCCCGCCCCAGCCTGAAGGTGCGCCTTCAGGCTGCAGGCTCTGCCAGGTGGACGCCTGGTCGTTGTGCGAAAACAGCTTTGACGGCAGGCCGACGCCGGCCAGGTACTCAGCCCGCGTGACGGGCCGAACCAGCGGGCCCACGTTGGCAACCACGGCTGCCTGGCCGGATTCATACCACTTGCGTAACGGCGCAAGCTCTTCAGGCATGCCAAAAGTGCGACCAGCGGCTTGGCCGGCGACCAGGATGGGCTGCAGCTTTTGCAGGGGCCATGCCAATTCACTTCGTGCTGCGGCGTACTGTGCATAGCCGGTTGGGTCGGTAGGCACCACCCAGTTGTGGGTGTCGCAACCACCGTGCATGAAGAGGCAGACGATGGCCTTGTATGGGCCGCTCACGTCAGCAGCTTGGCTGGTCTGTGCTGCCAGTGCGGTCAGTGCAGCCAGCGACATGCTCAGCCCAGGCATGCCAGGGCTGGCTGCCAATGCGGTGGCAGCCCGCAAGAATTGACGGCGGGCGTTGGTAGTGGTCATCAGCGTTGCACCAAGTATTCAGGGGATGCGAGGGCAAGGAACACGGCCACTCTGGCACGGTTGAGGTGGCTGGCAGCGTCGTTGCCCCAGACGCTGGTGACTGATTCCAGCAAGTCTTGCTTGAGTGTGGCGCTCATCCTGCCCGCATACAGCAAAAGGTTTAGCCGTTCGATCAGGCCATCCACATCGCCAACTGCAGACAGGTCTGCCAGCGGCTGCAGGTTGGCGGTGACATCGGTGCGCGTGCCCGTCCACCCAAGTCCGGTGCCGGCCATGGCCAACGCGGTGTTGGCCCACATTGCCGTGCTTGATTCATTGACGGTCTGGAACTCTGGCACTGTGATTCTGTTTGCGGAGAAAGCTGTGTTCGGGGGTACAAAACCCGGCCGGAAGTAGCTGAACACAGACGGGGCGAAAAGCGCGCGTTGTCCTTGCGATTCCAGTTCATAGGCCAACATGAATTGCCCGCTGACCGACGTGGCGCCAAAGCTGCGCATCCAGTGCGCCACGCGCATCACTGGCTCGCGCAGTTTGCCGATGCTGCCTACCGGTGGGTTTGATGCCTCGGGGTCCAGCAGAATGGCCCGCACCACTGCGCCCAGGTCGCCCCGCACGCCGCTGCCGTTGTTGTTGAACACCTGTGCCACACGTGCCACGTAGCCATTGCTGGGGTGGCTGGTCACCAGCCTTTGGATCAGTTGTCGGCCGATGAACGGGCCGACGTTGGGGTGCTGGAACAGCGCGTCCAACGCCAGCCGCACACTTTCAGGGCCAGCGGTACCGGCTGGTATCACCAGGGCATTGGGTTTGCCGGCAAATAGCCGCTTTTCGCCAAGTGAGTGCTGGCCGGGATACGCCTTCATCTTCAGCGTGTCAATGCGCCTATCGGTCGCTGCGGACGTGCCGGGGTTGCCCCAGCGGAAGTTTTGTGTTGTCAGTTCATTGTCAGGAAACGCCCAACTCCATCCCGTGAAAACCTTGGACATGGCCATCACATCGTCATTGGTATAAGTCTCTATCGGCTCGCCCCGGGTATTCAGCCGCGGCGTACCGTCGATGTTCAACTCTTGCAGGCCAATGCTGAACAGCTGCATCACTTCGCGGCCAAAGTTCTCGTCAGGCATGCGGCCGGTTCCCAGGTCTTCTGGTCGATTGCGCATGTGGCTCAGGTACAGGCCCATTGCCGGGCTTAGCGCCACTTCTTCCAGCAACTGGCGATAGTTGCCGAATGCATAGCGATTGAGCGTGTCGAGGTAGGCCGCATAAGGCCGCACCTGGTAGTACAGATTGCTGTCGGCTTGCGACACCATCAAGGTCTGGTGCAGCGCAAACGCCACCCGCTTGCGCAGAACGTCGGTGCCGCTCGCAGCACCCTGCCAGAAACGCTGTGCGGCCCAGGTTGGCGAGTACTGGTTCCCCAAGGGCCGCCAGCTGTCGCCCAGATCAAACCGTGACTGCACCGCTGTCACAAAGTCTGGTGTGGCCGGCATAGCCATCTGCTCAGCAAGCCAAGCGCTTGGGGACATTGCTTGTAATCGGGCGATCTCTGCCAGAGACCCGCCGAACGCTGCTTGCTGCAGGAAGCGTGATACGCCGTATTGGGCTTGCAGGTCTGTTGGCGCTGGCTTGGGGGCGGGCATAGCGAACCGCAGCGCGCCATTGCCAGTGAGGGCGCCATTACTTGCAGCAGTCCCGACGCCGTCGAACGCAGCTTCGCCTGCGCCGGGGTCTAGTTGAACCCCTGATCCGGTGGAAACCAGGGTTGTGCCCTGCGCTTTGATGTACTGGACGTAGAGATTGCGATCCTCTCCATTGAGATTCAAGTCATTCAGAAACGCCAGATCGATGCGGGTCCCAGTTGAAAGACGTGGCGCAGCGAACAGATAGTCTGCGCCCGTCGTAGACCGCACTTCTTGGGTCCCCAGCACGACACCATCGACCCGAAACTGCATCAACGCGCCAATGCCGCCGGCAAGGTTGGCATAGGCGCGTACTGTGATGGTGTCTGTCACGTTGGCGGTGGGCCATGCCAGCCGCAACGCCCCAGCCAAGCCAAGCGTGGCTTGCCCCGGCAGCTGATCGACCCCATCAAATGCGGCGTTGTTGTTGCCGAGGTCGTATTGCACGATGTTCATGGTTGGCAGCACATAGGTGTTGCCCGCCTGCAAATAGTGCACTGTCAAGTTGCGGTCGGCGCCATCGATCACAGCGTCATTCGTGTATGCCAGATCAATCCTGCTGCCCGGCCGCAACGCTGGTGTTGGCATGACGTAATCGGTGGGTGTGGATGCACGTACCTCGGTGCTGCTGACTGCGATGCCATCGACCCACAGACGCATGATGGGCCCGATGTTGCCTGCCAGTGTTCCGCGGGCGCGCACGGTGACGGTGCTGGTGATGTTGGGTTGCGGCCAGGTGGTGCGCAATGCACCCCACCAGGCCATGGTGCCCATGCCTGCGATGACATCCTTGCCATCGAAGGCGGCTGCGCCTGCACCGCGGTCATAGGTGTTGCCGGCGGCGTTGGGTAGAACAGAGGTGTTGCCAGCGATCAGGTATGCGACGAAGAGGTTGCGGTCTACCCCATTGATGGTCGCGTCGTTGGTGTAGACCACGTCCACCTTGCGCCCAGGCAGCATGGGGAAGGTGGAGAAGGTGTGATCGCTGAAGTCAGTGCTGCGCACTTCAGTTGACCCGACCAGCACGCCATCGACCAGCACTTGCATGATGGGGCCAACATTGCCTGCAATCACACCCCTGGCGCGCACAGTCAGGGTGTCGGTGAGATTGGGCTGGGGCCAGGCGCCCAGCATCGGGGCGGTGGCGCTGACCTGCACGCCTGCATCGGTGGGGCGCATCACGGTGTTGCCGGCGGTGGCATAGGCCACGTTCAGGTTGCCGACGTTGGTGTTGCGCACCTGCACTTGGGCGCCCGGTTGCAGGGGCAGGGTGGCAAAGCGCAAATCAGTGGGGGTGCTGCTGCGTATTTCGGTGGTGCCCAGCACCACGCCGTTGACCAGCACCTGCATCAGGGGCCCGACATTGCCTGACAGCGTGCCGCTGGCGCGCACGGAGAGCGTATCGGTCATGTTGGCGGCGGGCCATCTGCCGCGCAATGCGCCGTTGCTGGCGATGCTGGACTGTCCGGGCTGCACGCCCACACCATCAAATGCCGCCAGGCCGCTGCCAAGGTCAAGCGTGACACCTGGCGCGGTTGGCAGCAGCACGGTGGTGCCTGCCATCAGGTAGTGCACGTTGAGGTTGCGGTCTTGCCCGTTGATGGTGGCATCGTTGATGTAGACCACGTCGATCCTGCTGCCCACGGCCAGCGGGGGCACGGCAAACACATGGTCGGCGGGCTCGGTGGACCGCACCTCGATGCTGCCCACCACCACGCCATCCACGCGCAGGGCCATGACCGGGCCCACGCCTTCGGCCAATGTGCCGCTGGCGCGTACGGTGACAGTGCTGGTCAGGTTGGGCTCGGGCCAGGTCATGCGCACAGCGCCATTGCTGTGCACGGCGCCCGTGCTGGGGATCAGGTCCAGCCCGTCAAAGGCTGCGGCGCCCGCGCCGCGGTCGTAGGTGCTGCCAGGGGCGGTCGGCAACTGGAAGGTGTTGCCCGACATGAGCTGCAAGACGAACAGGTTGCGGTCCACACCGTTGACCGAGCTGTCATTGGTGTAGGCCACATCGATCTTGGTGCCTGGCTTCAGGGCTGGCACCAGAAACCGATAGTCGGCTGGGTCGGTGGCGCGCACTTCCTGCGTACCGACCAGCACGCCGTCCACCAGCACCTGCATGATCGGGCCGATGTTGCCTGCCAGCACGCCGTAGGCGCGCACAGTCAGGGTGTCGGTGAGGTTGGCCGTCGGCCAGCTGGCCTGCAGGTTGCCGGCGGCATACACCGCGCCGCTGGTGCTGGGCTTCAGCACGGTGGTGCCGGCCATCAGGTAGGCCAGGTCTAGCCGGCGCTGTGCGCCATCCACGGTGGCGGGGTTGTCGAATGTGACGTTGACCCTGCTGCCGGGCTGCAGCGGTGGGGTGGGCAGGCTGTAGTCGGTAGGGCTGGTTGCGCGCACTTCGACGCTGCTGACGGCCACGCCATCAACCCACAGCCGCATGATGGGCCCGACGTTGCCTGCCAGGGCGCCGCTGGCGCGCACGGTGACGCTGCTGGTGATGTTGGGCAGCGGCCAGGTGGTGCGCAGCGCGCCGTTGTCGGGCAGGTTGCCAGTGCCTGCTATGACGTCGGTGCTATCGAAGGCTGCTGCCCCAGCGCCACGGTCGAATGTGTTGCCGCTGGCGTTGGGCAACTGGAAGGTGTTGCCAGAGAGCAGGTAGGCGACGAAGAGATTGCGGTCTGCCCCGTTGATCAATGCGTCGTTGGTGAAGGCGACATCGACCTTGCGCCCTGGTTGCATGGCGAAGGCGGGGAAGCTGTAGTCGGCAAAGTCTGTGCTGCGCACTTCAGCGGTGCCCACCAACACGCCGTCGATCAGCACCTGCATCACGGGGCCCACACCACCGGCCAGCGTGCCCCGTGCGCGCACGGTGATGGTGTCGGTGAGATTAGGTTGCGGCCAAGGGCCGTCCAGCGCCGTCGCGGCACTGGCTTGCATCCTTGCATCGGTAGGGCGCAACACCGTTTTGCCCGCCATGGTGTAGGCCAGGTTCAGGTTGCCGGCGTTGGTGTTGCGCACCTGCACCTGGGCGCCGGGTTGCAGGGGCAGGGTGGCAAAGCGCAGATCAGTGGGCGTGGTGCTGCGCACTTCGGTGGTGCCCAGCACCACGCCGTTGACCAGCACCAGCATCATGGGCCCGACATTGCCTGCCAGCGTGCCACTGGCCCGCACGGTGAGCGTGTCGGTCATGTTGGCGGCGGGCCATCGGCCGCGCAGCGCGCCGTTGCTGGTGATGCTGGACTGGCCGGGTTGCACGCCCACACCATCAAATGCCGCCAGGCCGCTGCCCAGGTCAAGCGTGACACCTGGCGCGTTAGGCAACAGCACGGTGGTGCCCGCCATCAGGTAGTGCACGTTGAGATTGCGGTCTTGCCCGTTGATGGTGGCGTCGTTGGTGTAGACAACGTCGATCCTGCTGCCCACGGCCAGCGGGGACACGGCAAACACATGGTCGGCGGGCTCGGTGGACCGCACCTCGGTGCTGCCCATCACCACGCCGTCCACGCGCAGGGCCATCACAGGGCCCACGCCGTCGGCCAGCGTGCCGCTGGCGCGCACGGTGACAGTGCTGGTCAGGTTGGGTTCGGGCCAGGTCATGCGCAAGGCTCCACTCCAGCCCATGTCTGACCGACCACTGATCACATCAGCGCCGTCGAATGCGGCGGTGCCGATACCGCGGTCATAGGTCACGTTGGGTGCCGTGGGCAGTACTAGCGTCTTGCCGGCAACAGCATGGGTGACGATCAAGTCGCGGTTGGATGTACCAACGGTAGCGTCGTTGGTGAACACGATATCCAGACGCGTTCCAACCAGCAGACCCGGAACTGTGAACCCGTAGTCAGTGGGCAGCGTCGCCCGGACTTCAACTGTCCCAATCAGAACGCCGTTTGCCCACACCTGCATGATCGGGCCGACGCCACCTGCCGACACACCGTGGGCGCGCACAACCAGCGCTGTTGCCAGGCCTTCTGCGTTTATCGTTACTGATTGCCGTTGCTTTGTGGGCCCAGCTTGGCTGTCTGCCTCGGGCGCCGGTGCACGCTCAGCTTGTGCGCCAGGCCCCGTATCGGCCGGGCTCCCCCCTCCGCAAGCTGTTGTCAAACAAACAATCAAGACCATGCAGGCAAAACGTGCCTTGTGGAACAAGTTCAATGGGGGCAGCATGGTCGAAGGACATTCAGAAATAGGACGCGTGGACGGCTGACTACCCGATATCTGCATCTTGCAATCCCTAGGTTGCAGGTATGCGTCTAAACAGACGTCTGTTTCGGCTGTTGTGACAAAGTGTGCGCAGGGCACCCCTCGTCGCCCGACTGCCTTGGTTAGGCCACAGAGCGCTGTTGTTCGGGTATCGGCATATTTCTCAATAGGCTTGAGCTGTATCTTGTAACAGCTTATTGCTCGTTTTTATCACTTGCAAAGTCCGTGCTCGGCTTCGGCATGGCGAAATTGCCGCGTCCGCGCAGGGCACGGCGTGGGCAAGTAGTTGGATGTGCTCAAGGCGGGTGCAGGCGCCAACAACCGCCACAACTTGGTGCTGAGGCACCGCTTGGCGCACCGCTTTGCACGGCACTTTGCTGCATGTCTGACGCGCTATCGCCGCGCGCTCACTTTCCAGGGCAAGCAAGGCCTGACCGTGCCGAACCAGTTGCCAACGCTGGGGCGGGTTCGTCAGGTCAAGCGCATGGGCGCCCTGCGCCTGGTGATGCGGGCTGCCACCTTGCAGACGCTGCAGTCGCCCGCACCCTGGCTGGCCATCCGCAGGCCCCTCAGGTCACTGAAGCGCAGTGCATCGCAGCATGCGGCACGCTTTGCCTGTGATCTGCATGGCCGATGCCGGTGTGGCGGTCAAGTGGCTCGTGGCTGGCAGCTGGGCGCCGCGCCAAGGCCATGTCGGCAGCGCGCTGGCGATGTTGCAGTCCACGGCACAGGGCAGCGTGTGTTCGCTGCAGCCACCGCACTTGGTGGCTAGCGTGGCCAGCGCTCAGGCGCCCGAGGCCAGAAACTCTTGGTAAGCCACGGCCAGCCCGGCCTGCAAGGGCGTGCTGGCGATCCAGCCATGGGCATTGATGCGGCCCACATCCATCAGCTTGCGTGGCGTTCCGTCGGGCTTGCTGGGGTCGAAATTGATCTGCCCCGTGTAGCCCACGGCCTGTTGCACCACGGCGGCCAGTTCGGCAATGGTCACGTCATGGCCCACGCCGATGTTCACCAGCGGCGGCTCAAATCGGCCTGTCACGCTTTCGTCGCTGCCCAGCAGGCTGGTGTAGCGGTCGTCGGGCAGGTGCATCAAGAACACGCAGGCGTCGGCCATGTCGTCGCTGTACAAGAACTCGCGCTTGGGGGTGCCGGTGCCCCACACCGTCACCACGCTGTCGCCGCGCAGCTTGGCTTCATGAAACCGGCGGATCAGCGCCGGGATGACATGGCTGTTGGTCGGGTGGTAGTTGTCGCCCGGGCCGTACAGGTTTGTGGGCATGGCCGCCAGGTAGCGGGTGCCGTACTGGCGGTTGTAGCTCCAGCACATTTCAATGCCGGCAATCTTGGCCAGGGCATAGGGGCGGTTGGTGGGCTCCAGCGGGCCGGTCAGCAGGCAGCTCTCGGGCATGGGCTGGGGTGCCAGCTTGGGGTAGATGCAGCTGCTGCCCAAGAACAGCAGGCGTTGCACGCCGGCCTGCCAGGCCGCATGGATCACGTTGGTCTGGATGGCCAGGTTGTCGCGGATGAACTCAGCCGGGTAGGTGTTGTTGGCCACGATGCCGCCCACCTTGGCGGCGGCCAAGAAGACGTACTCGGGCCGCTCAGCCTTGAAGAAGGCTTCGGTGGCGCGGGCGTCGGTCAGGTCCAGCTCGGCATGGGTGCGCAGCAGCAGGTTGCTGTGGCCAGCGGCCTGCAGCCGGCGCACGATGGCGCTGCCCACCAGGCCGCGGTGGCCGGCGATATAGATGCGGGATTGGGGGGTCATGCCAAATGGCCCTGCAGTTCGGGGTAATGCGGAATCACGCTGTCCAGCGTCAACAAACGCCTGCGTGTTGCCAGCGCGGTGGCGATGATGAAGCGGTCTGCCGGGTCTCGGTGGATGTCTGACAACTCAGCTGCGGTTGTTGCAATCTGCGCGTCGAGCGGTATGCAGGAAATGCCAGATCCAGCCAGGGCCTCCGACATCCAATCGGCCAGCGGCAAGGGCAACTGCAAACGGCCGCGCTTCGCCAGATAGGCCACTTCCCAGCAAGAAACCGCAGACACCGCAAGGTCGGTGTTTGCCTCCAGCACATCGATCACCTGCGTGGGCAATGGCATGTCAACGGGCGAAAGCCATCGCAGCCACACATGGGTGTCGAGAAGCATCACTTCAGGGTGTCCCAGTCGGCGTCGGCAACCACCGGCGCCATGATGTCTCCGACGATGCGTGTGCCTGCCAGCAAGGGTGACGGGCGCCGGCCGCTGAATGCAAGTTTTGGCGTGGGCGCAAGCTGCTCATCGGCATTCAGCACGATGACTTCCACGCGCTTGGCGTGAAAGTGGTCTGGCAAGGTGATCGTCACTGTGCGGCCTTCCACCGTCAACAGCTCTCGTATTGCATCCACGGTCTATGCCCCTTGCTGGCTTGTTGTGTCACTCGTTGTAGTCGTAGGCCTGGAAGCCGGCCATTTTCACCAGGCTATCGCGGCGGGCGGCGGTGTAGTCGGCCAGCACCATTTCCTTCACCAGCTCGTCCAGGGTGGTGGTGGGCTCCCAGCCCAGTTTGGCCTTGGCCTTGCTCGGGTCGCCCAGCAGGGTTTCCACCTCGGTGGGGCGGAAGTAGCGCGGGTCAACCCGCACGATCACGTCACCCACCTTGCACTTGGCTTTGTCGCCCGTCACCTTGGCCACCACGCCGATCTCGGCTTCGCCTTCACCCTGGAAGCTGAGCGTGACGCCCAGCTCGGCGGCTGATTTTTCAACGAACTGGCGCACGCTGTACTGCACGCCGGTGGCAATCACAAAGTCGTCGGGTTGCTCTTGCTGCAGCATCATCCACTGCATCAGCACGTAGTCACGCGCGTGGCCCCAGTCGCGCAGGGCGCTCATGTTGCCCAGGTACAGGCAGTCTTGCAGGCCCAGCGCAATGCGGGCAATGGCCCGGGTGATCTTGCGGGTGACGAAGGTTTCGCCGCGCAACGGGCTTTCATGGTTGAACAGCACGCCGTTGCAGGCATACATGCCATAGGCCTCGCGGTAGTTCACCGTGATCCAGTAGGCATACATCTTGGCCACCGCATAGGGGCTGCGGGGGTAGAAGGGCGTGGTTTCCTTCTGCGGGATTTCTTGCACCAGGCCATACAGCTCGCTGGTGCTGGCCTGGTAGAAGCGGGTTTTCTTGGTCAGCCCCAGGATGCGGATGGCTTCCAGCAAGCGCAGCGTTCCGATGCCGTCGGCGTCGGCTGCATATTCAGGCTGCTCGAAGCTCACGGCCACATGGCTCATGGCGCCCAGGTTGTAGATCTCGTCGGGCTGGGTTTCCTGCACGATGCGGATCAGGTTGGTGCTGTCGGTCAGGTCACCAAAATGCAGTTTGAAGCGCTGGTTGTCGACATGCGGGTCCTGGTACAGGTGGTCCACCCGGTCGGTGTTGAACAGGCTCGACCGCCGCTTGATGCCGTGCACCATGTAGCCTTTTTTCAGCAACAGTTCGCTCAGGTAAGCGCCGTCTTGGCCGGTCACGCCGGTGATCAGGGCAGTTTTCATCGTTGAAGGCTGGTGGTTTGGGGCGTTGAAGGGTGCCCAAGCTTAACTGGTGTTAAGGGTGAACCCGCGACGCCGTGTGTGCCCGAAGCACCACATCAACACCTGCAAGGTGACCTGGCCGCGTGTGCGCATTGGGCAGCAGCGCCATGCCCCGCCGAGCTCAGGCCTTTGGCGGTTGGAACGGATTGATCACCGGCGCCCCGAAGACCGCAAAGTCGGCCACGTTGCGTGTCACAACCGTCAGTTTGTGGACAGCGGCTGTCGCCGCGATCATGGCGTCTTCGTTGCGCTCGATGCTGGCCGCCTTGGCTGCGTCCTGGTCTCTGGTCAGTTCGATGCCGGCCTGGATCTCCCCAATCGTCACCACCGACAGCTGCAGGTCTGCTTCGTTGGCCTGGTCAAGCCAGGCCAGCACGCCGCCGTGCGGGCGGGGCTCATCCGACAGCAGCAGTTGCTTCAAGGATGGCCGGTCGGCTGCATGCTTACTGCCGGAAGCCTTTGTCTCCGTCGTCAGATCTCTCACCGATGCCGAGTGCTCGACGGGTGACAGGTGAAACCAGACCTCTCGCCGATTGGTTTCATCCGGCGGTGATGGGTGGCAAGGTACCCGTTTTAGGGTTTGCAGGTGCCAGAGTTGAGTTCGTCGCCGGTCATCGGCGTATCGGCCGGCACTTGGGCCAGTGCCGCTTCAAACTGCTGCCGGTTGCTGCGCGCTGCACGCTGTTGCAAAAAATCCTCAGCGCCCAGCGCCGCCAGCTTTTCGGCCAGGGCGGTCGCGATCAGCTGGTTCACCGACACGCCCTCACGCTCTGCATATGCGCGTGCATTGCAGTGCAGGGATTCAGACAGGCGGATGCTCATGGCACTCATCGTGGGTTCTCCAGAAGGTTGAGAAACTTGGCTGGCGTGATGGCCCCGATGCCCAGACCGGTCGCAGCTTGAAAGTCGCGGATGTTGAACGTGACGATCCACTGGCGAGTCAGCCGATGCAAATGGCGCTTGCCTGCCGGCAGATTTGCTGAACCACCTCAACACGTGCATCGTGGTCCCGCTGTTGCCGCTGCAGCGGCTGGTCGCGCATCTGGTGGCCAGGCTGCGCCCATCGCCTTCTGGCCTTTCGCCTTGAAACCCTTGCGTTGCATGACCATTGCGTTGTGAACTTGCAATAGCATGCGATTTGCCTCTTCCCATCAACAGAGAACATCCATGGAACTGACCGCTGTGTTGACACCTGCCGAAGAGGGCGGTTATGCGGCGTTGAACCCCGAGACTGGTACGACGACGCAAGGTGAAACAGTCGAAGAGGCGGTTGCGAACCTCAAGGAAGCCACGGTCTTGTACCTGGCTGAGTTTCCTCTGGTCACGCATGGCCACACGTTCATCACCACATTTTCAGTTCCTGCACTTGCCTAAGTGTTGGGCCTCGTGTGATCCCCATGCATGACGAGTTGAAGGTCGGCACACTCGCTGGCCTGCTGAGG
Source organism: Rhodoferax sp. (assembly GCA_029865675.1). Classification (GTDB taxonomy): domain Bacteria; phylum Pseudomonadota; class Gammaproteobacteria; order Burkholderiales; family Burkholderiaceae_C; genus Allorhodoferax. The sequence continues at coordinate 1,476 of JARXAU010000008.1, read as the reverse complement.
CAAGCTGACGTGTCCATCGACGATTTCATTGCAGCGCTGTAGCTGGCCGCCAACTGCCGCTCACTGCAACGCGTCAAGCCACCAGCGCCAACCCACCCCCAAAGTTGCCCAACCCCGGCAGCGCCGTGGCCAGATCAGCCGGCCCCAGGCCCATCCAGCTGCCCAGGCTGGCGGCGTACTGCGTCACCGCGGTGCTGGGCAGCAGGCGGCCGGCGCCCAGGTCGTTGGTGGTGCCCAGGGCATTGATGGGCATGGTGCCGTGGATGCGCCCGCCCCGCACCGCACCGCCAGCCATGAAATGGTGCCCGCCCCAGCCGTGGTCGCAGCCGTCGCCGTTGCTGGCCAAGGCGCGGCCGAAGTCGCTGGCCGAGAACAGCACCACGTTGTTGAACTGGCCTTGGGCCTGCATGGTCTGCAGGAACCAATCGACCGCATGGGCCAGGCGGCCCATCAGCAGCGGCTGGTCGCGCATCTGGAAGCTGTGGGTGTCGAAGCCGCCCACGCTGACCATGAACACCTGCCGCTTCATGCCCATGGCCGGGCCGGCGGCGATCATGCGCGCCACGATGCGCAGCTGCCGGGCCAGGGTGTCGTTGTTCAGCGCCAGTGCCGTGCCGGCGGGCAAGGTGATGGGGGCGGTGGGCAGATCCAGCGCCGGGCCGGCGGCCAGGGCGGCCTGCAGCGCGCCGCTGGTGGCCAGGCTGCGCTGCACCACCCGCAGGTATTCAGCCTCGAAGGCGTTGGCGCCGCTGCCGGCCAGCAGCTTGCGCAGTTCACCCGGTACGGTGCTGCTGCCGGCACGCCAGCCGTCTTGCGCGCCATTGATGGCCACCGGGCCGTTGGTGCCCACCTGGTATTGCGTGACCTGGCTGCCACTGAGAAACACCGCATTGCCGCTGGCCGACACGGCGGTGAACACCGGTTGCTGGTTGGCCGCCATCAGGATGTCGCCCATGCGCCCGCCCCAGCCGCTGCGCGCGCCTTCGGGCTGCAGGCTCTGCCAGGTGGCGGCCTGGTCGTTGTGGCTGAACAGCTTGGCCGGTAGGCCCACGCCGGCCTGGAAATCGGCCTTGGTGACGGGCCGTACCAGCGTGCCCACATTGGCCAGCCAGGCCAGCTTGCCCTGGCTGTACCACCGCCGCAGCGGCGCCAGTTCCACCGGCATGCCAAAGCTGCGGCCGCTGGCCTGGCCGCCCTGGCCGATGTCTTGCACGCGGGCGGTGGGCCAGGCCAGTTCACCCCGGGCGGTGGCGTAAGTGGCGCGGTTGCCGGGGTCGGTGGGCAGCAGCCAGTTGTGGCTGTCGTTGCCGCCAGCCAGGTACAGGCACACCAGGGCCTTGTAGCCGTCCTGGATGCCGGCGCCCTGGGCGCGTTGGCTGGCCAGTGCCCCGAGGCCGGCCAGGCCCATGGCCAGAGGCAGGTGCAGGCGCAGGCCTGGGGCGGCGGCCGCAGCGGCCAGGCCGGCACTGGCGCGGA
>JARXAU010000213.1 GCA_029865675.1 Rhodoferax sp. | reverse complement strand
CACTTCCATTTCAACGAGTTCAAGCAGTTCGGCGTCATCCACCATGTCGCACTTGTTCAGGAACACGATGATGTAAGGAACACCCACCTGGCGGGCCAAGAGGATGTGCTCGCGGGTTTGGGGCATGGGGCCGTCAGCGGCAGAACAAACCAAAATGGCGCCGTCCATTTGGGCGGCACCGGTGATCATGTTTTTCACATAGTCAGCGTGGCCGGGGCAGTCAACGTGGGCGTAGTGGCGGTTGGCCGTCTCGTATTCCACGTGGGCGGTGTTGATGGTGATGCCGCGCGCTTTTTCTTCAGGCGCTGCGTCGATTTGGTCGTAGGCCTTGGCCTGGCCGCCAAACTTGGCTGCCAGCACCGTCGTAATAGCCGCTGTCAGCGTGGTTTTACCGTGGTCAACGTGGCCAATGGTGCCCACATTGACGTGGGGCTTGGTACGTGTGAATTTTTCTTTTCCCATTTTCAGACTCCGAAAAATGATGAGCTCAAACTACAAAAATTAGTACGTGACCGCCAACAGAAACCGATCAGCAGCCACGCTACAAGCGAAAAACAATGGTGCCCATTGCGGGAATCGGACCCGCGACCTCTCCCTTACCAAGGGAGTGCTCTGCCACTGAGCCAAATGGGCGCTTCGCGCCTGCCGAAACAAGCCGAATGAAACTTCAACGTCCACTTGCGTGGAGCGGGGTAGGAGAATCGAACTCCTCGCTTTAGCTTGGAAGGCTAAGGTATTACCACTATACGAACCCCGCGTGACACTTACACCGCGCTGGGCCAACACACTGGCTTGCCCCGCGCTTCCCCCAAAACTGCTTCATTGGTGGAGAGGGCTGGATTCGAACCAGCGTACTCGTAAGAGGGCAGATTTACAGTCTGCTGCCATTAACCACTCGGCCACCTCTCCAAACATGAACCCGCGATTATGCCACGAACTGCGGGTTAAGCTACGCCAGTGTTTCGGGGTTTGCAGTGCCTGCTCGCGTTTGATAAAGCAACGTCAGATCGCCGCGAGCCTGGATCCAAGCTTGGGCTTGTGAAAAGTGGCCGCAACCCAAAAACGGAATAGGGGGTCGCGCTGCGGAAAGGGGCGATGGGTGGTTTGCCACCAATACAAGGTGCCGCCCCTCATCGACCAAACTCCTTTTTGTGCGCGCGGGCGCACCCCACAGCATGAACACGACCGGGCGAGCTTGTTGGGACACGTGCCGAATCAATGCGTCGGTCAGTGCCTCCCAGCCGACCGCATGGTGGCTGTGTGACCGACCCTCCTCCACTGTCAGACAAGTGTTGAGCAGCAACACACCACTCTTTGCCCAAGCGGTCAAACTGCCTCCCGGCGCAGGAAATGGAGGGAAGGCCAGGCCAAGATCTCGCTGCAATTCTTTAAACATGTTGCGCAATGAGGGTGGTGCTGGCACGCCGGGAGCCACGGAGAACGCGAGGCCTTCTGCCTGGCCTCGGCCGTGGTAGGGATCTTGGCCGAGGATCACCAAACGCACCGTCTCGGGCGGGGTGAGTTCTAAAGCGCGCAGGGGTTGCGGCGGGAAGATCACGGCCCCGGCGGCCAACCTCTCGCTCAAACAGGCGAGCAAGCGGGCTCCATCGGGGGACTTGAAAAATGCATCCACCAGGGGCCGCCAACCCGGCGCTGTGGGCCAGGCGGCGGGGTCAGCCAACTGCAACTGACTGGCGGCGACATCCTCAGGGAACAGGGTCACCGTATCAGCCAAACAAGGCGGCGAGCGCCTCGCCAGGCTCGGGTGCGCGCATGAAGGTCTCGCCCACCAAGAAGGTATTCACACCTGCTGCGCCCATGCGCAACACGTCGTCGCGGGTCTGGATGCCGCTCTCGGTCACCAGGATGCGGTCGGCGGGCACCTGCGCGCGCAAGGCCAGCGTGGTGTCCAGCGACACCTCAAAGGTTTTGAGGTTGCGGTTGTTAATGCCCATCAGCGGCGTCTTCAGACGCAAGGCGCGCTCCAGCTCGGTCTGGTCATGCACTTCGACCAACACCGCCATGTCCAGGCTGCGGGCAATGGCCTCGAAGTCCGCCATTTGCGCATCGTCAAGGCAAGACGCGATCAGCAACACTGCGTCTGCGCCCATGGCGCGGGACTCGTAAATTTGGTAGGCGTCGACCATGAAGTCTTTGCGCAGCACCGGCAACTGGCAAGAGGCACGCGCCTGCTTTAAATAATCGACGCTGCCTTGGAAGAACTGCACGTCGGTCAGCACCGACAGGCAGGCCGCACCGTGTTCGGCGTAGCTTTGGGCAATGTCGGCCGGAATGAACTCGGCGCGCAGCACGCCTTTGGACGGACTGGCCTTTTTGACCTCGGCAATCACGGCGGGCAGGCCTGCGACGATTTTGGCGCGCAGGGCGGCGACAAAGTCGCGGGTCAGCACGCGCGATTCGGCGTCGGCGCGTACCGTGTCTAGCGGCTTGCGCTTCTTTGCAGCGGCCACTTCTTGGTGCTTGACGTCTACGATTTTGTCCAGAATGTCACTCATGTTTTTCTTCTCCGGTGGGTACGAAAGGCCCTTGGGCTCGTTGGCGCCAATAGCGCCCGTCAGCTTTTGGGCGGAACAAATAAATCCTGAGGTACGGCCACAACTTGGCACCCAGGAGAAACACTAGCAAGGACCATCCGAGCAACTAATCAATCCTGCTTTTTCTAAAGCGACTGCGACAACGCAACCAGCGCCAGCATTTTGGCCTTGGCCGTGCCCGACTCGATGGCGCGTCTGGCAAGCGCTACGCCGTCCATCATGGTGGGCGCCACGTTGGCGGCGTACAGGGCCACCCCGGCGTTGAGCACCACGATGTCCTTGGCCGGGCCGCTCTGGTTGTCCAGCACGCCGCGCAGCATGGCCATGGATTGGTCGGCGGTTTCCACCTTTAGCGCCCGGTTGCTGGCCATGACCAGGCCGAAGTCTTCGGGGTGGATTTCGTACTCGGTGATCTCGCCGTTTTTCAGCTCGCCCACCAGGGTGGCGGCGCCTAGGCTCACTTCGTCCAGGCCGTCGCGGCCGTAGACCACCACGGCGTGTTCGGCGCCCAGGCGCTGCAAGGCGCGCACCTGGATGCCCACCAGGTCGGCGTGGAAGACGCCCATCAAAATGTTCGGCGCGTCCGCCGGATTGGTCAGCGGCCCCAGGATGTTGAAGATCGTTTTAATGCCCAGCTCGCGGCGCACCGGGCCCACGTTTTTCATGGCCGGGTGGTGGTTGGGCGCGAACATAAAGCCCACGCCCTGCTCGGCGATGCATTGGGCGATGTGCGCGGGAGATAGGTTGATGTTGAGGCCCAAGGCTTCAAGCACATCGGCGCTGCCGCTTTTGCTGCTGACGCTGCGCCCGCCGTGTTTGCTGACCTTGGCGCCTTCTGCTGCAGCCACAAACATGGCGCAGGTGGAGATGTTGAAGGTGTGCGCGCCGTCGCCGCCGGTGCCCACGATGTCGACCAGATGGGTTTTGTCGGCCACCTCCACCTTGGTGGAAAACTCGCGCATCACTTGCGCGGCGGCGGTGATCTCGCCAATAGTTTCTTTTTTGACGCGCAGGCCGGTGATCAGCGCGGCCATCATCACCGGCGACATGTCGCCGGACATGATTTGGCGCATCAGGTGCAGCATCTCATCATGGAAGATTTCGCGGTGTTCGATGGTGCGTTGCAGCGCTTCTTGTGGGGTGATTTTTACGGCGTAGGTCATAGCGGAATCTTTCAAAATCAGTACACGGAAGCGCCTGGCTTCGCCAAAGTGGGCGCAGCCTCGGCGCCTTGGCCAAAAAAGGCCGTGACAGCGTCTATCGTTCGGTCAATACCCACTGAATCCACATTCAGGTGGGTGACAAAGCGCAGGCCGATTAAGCCGGTAGCCAGGATGCTTCGCGCTTTAAGGAAGGCCAGCAAATCTGGCCCGCGCCCGTCGGCGATATCCAGAAACACAATATTGGTTTGCACAGAACGCACCTGCAAGCCCGCGATTCCTTGCAATCCACGCGCCAGGCGCTGCGCCAGGGCGTGGTCGTCGGTCAGACGCTCTAGGTGGTGTTCCAGCGCGTAGTCCGCCGCTGCCGCCAAGGAGCCCGACTGGCGCATGCCGCCCCCGGTCATTTTGCGTACTCGGTGGGCGCGGGCAATCAGTTCTTTGCTGCCGCACAGCGCCGAGCCTATGGGCGCGCCCAGGCCCTTGCTAAAGCATACCGACACGCTGTCGAAGTGGCTGGCAATGCGCCGCGCCGCAGCCGCCACGGTCTCACCCGGCCCTGCGCTAGCGGCTGCGGCGTTGAACAGGCGCGCGCCGTCCAAGTGCGCTGCCAGGCCGTGCCGGCGCGCCAGCGTGGTGGCCTCCGCCAGGTAGTCCATGGGCATGGGGTGGCCGTTCCAGGTGTTTTCCAGGCACAGCAGCTTGGTGCGGGCAAAGTGGCAGTCGTCGGGCTTGATGGCGCTGGCAATGTCGGCCAGCGCCATCTGGCCGGAAGCGTTTTGCGCCAAGGGTTGCGGCTGGATGCTGCCCAGCACCGCCGCGCCGCCGCCCTCGTAACGGTAGGTGTGCGCGGACTGGCCGACGATGTATTCGTCGCCGCGCTGGCAATGCGCCATCAGGCCGCACAAATTGCTTTGCGTGCCGGTGGGCATGAACAAAGCCGCCTCGAAACCCAGCATGTCGGCCACGCGTTCTTGCAGCGCATTGACCGAAGGGTCGTCACCAAACACATCGTCGCCCAAGGGGGCGGCAAACATGGCCGCGCGCATGGCGGCAGTGGGTTGGGTAACGGTGTCGCTGCGCAGGTCAACTATTGCGGTCATGGGTGGCCTTTATTGCAAAAAGTTTTTCAACATCGCGTGGCCGTGCTCGGTCAGGATGCTCTCGGGGTGAAACTGCACGCCTTCCATGCGCCGCGCAAAGGGCAGGCCGGTGTGGCGCACGCCCATGATCTCGCCGTCGTCGGTCCAGGCGGTGATGGCCAAGTCCGCAGGGCAAGTAGCGCGTTCAATGGCCAGCGAGTGGTAGCGGTTCACCGTGAACTGCGCTGGCAGCCCGGCAAACACACCCTCTTGCGTGGTGTTGATGACGCTGGTTTTGCCATGCATCAATTGCTGGGCACGGATGATGGTGCCACCCAGCGCCGCGCCTATGGCCTGGTGGCCCAGGCAGACGCCCAAAATCGGCAGCTTGCCCATGAAGTGCTGGACGGCGGCCACCGAAATGCCGGCCTCTTTGGGTGAGCAGGGGCCGGGCGAAATCACCAGCCGGTCCGGCGCGCGCGCGGCGATGCCTTCCAGGGTAATTTCGTCGTTGCGAAACACCTCCACCTCGGCACCGAGTTCGCCAAAGTACTGGACGATGTTGTAGGTAAAGCTGTCGTAGTTGTCGATCATCAGCAGTTTCATGGTCACTCCAGTCCCTCTTCCACCAGTTCGGCTGCACGTAAGAGCGCGCGGGCTTTGTGTTCGGTCTCAGCCCATTCCAGCTCGGGCACGCTGTCGGCCACCACGCCGGCGGCGGCTTGCACGTAAAGCGTTTGGTCTTTGATGATGCCGGTGCGAATGGCAATGGCCACGTCCATGTCCCCGGCGTAGCTCAGGTAACCGCAAGCGCCGCCGTAGATGCCGCGCTTGGTCGGCTCGAGCTGGTCGATCACTTCCATGGCGTGCACCTTGGGCGCGCCGGTCAGTGTGCCAGCCGGAAAGGTGGCTTTAAGCACGTCCATGCTGGTCATGCCGGGGTTGAGCGTGCCTTCCACGTTGCTCACGATGTGCATCACATGGCTGTAGCGCTCGATGCAAAACGCGTCGGTCACC
>JARXAU010000193.1 GCA_029865675.1 Rhodoferax sp. | reverse complement strand
TCCTTCCTGACCGATGCCCATGGCCGCGACCACGTCAGCCACGCAGAGATGGCCATGGACAAAGACGGCAAATTCCTGGCCATGCGCGTGCAAACCGACGCCAACCTGGGCGCCTACCTGTCCACCTTCTCCACGGCAGTCCCCACGATTTTGTACGCCACGCTCTTGGCTGGCCAATACACCTGCCCGCTGATCCACGTGGAAGTGGACGCCTGGTTTACCAACACCGCCCCGGTGGACGCCTACCGTGGTGCCGGTCGTCCCGAAGCCACCTATTTGGTGGAGCGCCTGGTGTCCCGCTGCGGCTGGGAGCTCGGCTTGGCGCAAGACGAAATCCGCAAGCGCAACTTCATCAACAGCTGGCCTTACCAAACACCCGTGGCTCTGACGTATGACGCGGGTGACTACCTGGGTTGCCTGACTTCTGCGCAGGCACTGGGCGACACCGCAGGGTTTGAGCAACGCAAAACCGCCAGTGCCGCCAAAGGCTTGCTGCGCGGCATTGGATATTCCAGCTACATCGAGGCCTGCGGCCTGGCGCCCAGCAACATCGCGGGTGCCTTGGGCGCACGGGCTGGTTTGTTTGAATGCGGCGAAGTGCGGGTACACCCTACTGGCAGCGTAACCGTATTTACCGGTTCGCACAGCCATGGCCAGGGCCACGAGACCACGTTTGCACAAGTCGTCGCTGCCCGTCTGGGCATTGCAGTGGAAGCAGTGGACATTGTCCACGGCGACACCGGGCGTGTGCCTTTCGGCATGGGCACTTACGGTTCGCGCTCTATCTCGGTCGGTGGCGCTGCCATCATGAAGGCGCTGGACAAAATAGAGACCAAGGCCAAGAAAATCGCCGCCCACTTGATGGAGTCCAGCGACGCCGACGTGGAGTTCGCCAACGGCGAGTTCACCGTCAAGGGCACCGACAAAAAGGTGACTTTCGGCCAGGTGGCGCTCACCGCCTACGTACCGCACAACTACCCGCTGGACAAACTGGAGCCCGGCCTGAATGAGACCGCGTTTTACGACCCGACCAACTTCACCTTCCCCTCGGGCACCTACATCTGCGAGGTCGAAGTAGACCCCGCCACCGGCGTGACCCGCGTGGACAAATTCACGGCGGTGGACGACTTTGGCACCATCATCAACCCCATGATTGTTGAGGGCCAAGTGCACGGCGGCTTGGTGCAGGGCATTGGCCAGGCTTTGCTGGAAAATTGTGTGTATGACCGCGAAACCGGCCAGTTGCTCACCGGCTCATTCATGGACTACACCATGCCGCGCGCGGATGACTTCCCCGACTTCCAAATCGGCAACATCTGTACCCCGTGCACTCACAACCCGCTGGGCACCAAAGGCTGCGGTGAGGCCGGTGCTATTGGTTCGCCGCCTGCGGTGATCAACGCGGTGCTCGACGCCCTGCACGGCGTCGGCGTCAAAGACTTTGACATGCCGGCCAGCCCCCACCGCGTGTGGGAAGCCATCCAGGCCGCCAAGGCCTGAGCCCCCAGGAGACACACACCATGTACGCATTTACCCTAGACCGTCCCGCCACCATTGCCGATGCCGCGCACCTGGCAGGTGCAGGCGCCAAGCCCCTGGCGGGTGGCCAAACCCTGCTGGCTTCCATGAAGCTGCGCCTGTCGCAACCCGGCCAATTGGCCGACCTGTCCGGCATTCCCGAACTCGTGGGCATTTGCCGCGAGGGCAACGCCATCGTCATTGGTGCCATGACGCGCCATATGGACGTAGCCGGCAGCGCCGAAGTGCAGTCCACCATCCCCGGCCTGGCCGACCTGGCGGGACATATTGGCGACCGCCAAGTGCGCGCCATGGGCACGCTGGGCGGCTCGGTGGCCAATAACGACCCGTCCGCCTGCTACCCCAGCGCGGTGCTGGCGCTGGGCGCCACCGTGCGCACCAACCACCGCCATATTGCCGCAGACGACTTTTTCACCGGCATGTTTGGCACCGCCTTGCAAGACGGCGAGCTGATCACTGCGATTAGCTTTCCCATCCCCAAGCGCTCGGTGTACATGAAGTTTGTGCAACCGGCCTCGCGCTTTGCGCTGGTGGGCGTGTATGTGGCGCAAACCGATGCAGGTGTGCGCGTGGCCATTACTGGCGCTGGCCAGTGCGTGCACCGCCACGCCGGCCTGGAGGCGGCGCTCAACCACAGCTTTACTGTGGCGTCTGCGGCGTCGGTGGCGATTGACGCCTCGGAGCTCAACCACGACATTCATGCGTCCAGCGCCTACCGCGCCAACCTGATCAGCGTGCAAACGCAGCGGGCCGTCGCTAAGCTCCTGGGCTAGTCGGCGTGCCTCGGGCGGCCTGGGCCGCTGGAAGCCAAGGCTCCGTGTCGGTGCACGCGGGGCCTTTTTTTTGGAAAGAATATGCCTACTTTTTCGTCGGTTGATGCACTGATAACTGCCCTGCAAGACGCCGGGTATTTCGCCGAACGCCGCCTGGCCACAGCCGTGTTTTTGGCGCTCAAGTTAGAACGCCCTCTGTTGCTCGAAGGCGAGCCCGGCGTGGGCAAGACCGAGCTGGCCAAGGCCCTGGCCACCGCCCTGGGCCGTGCCCTGATTCGCCTGCAGTGCTACGACGGCCTGGAGCAGCGCGAAGCCCTGTACGAATGGAACTACGCCGCGCAACTGCTGCACATGCGCGCCGCGCAAAGTGGAGCGGGCGGTGAATTAGAGGCCGCGCGCGTGGAGCGCGAGGTCTACCAGGAGCGCTACCTGATTCGCCGCCCTTTGCTCAAGGCTTTGCAGGCGCCGACGCCCGGCGCGGTGCTGCTGATTGACGAGGTGGACCGCGCCGACGAGCCCTTTGAGGCCTTTTTGCTGGAATACCTGGGCGAATACCAGGTCAGCGTGCCCGAGATCGGCACCATCAGCGCGCAGTGCAAGCCGGTGACCATCCTCACCAGCAACCGCACCCGCGAACTCAACGACGCCGTCAAGCGCCGCTGCCTTTACCACTGGCTGGACTACCCGGATCGCGCGCGCGAGCTTGAAATCATCCGCGCCCAAGTCCCCGATGCCACCGCCGCGCTGTCCGAACAAGTGGCCACCGTGGTCAATCGCCTGCGCAGCCAGCCTTTTGCCAGCTCCTTCCAGCGCGCCCCCGGCATCGCCGAGAGTGTGGAGTGGGCCAAGGCTCTGATTGCCTTGGACACGCTGGTGCTGGACCCTGAGGTCATGGCAGACACGGCCGGCATCTTGTTCAAGCAGCGTGAGGACGTGGCCGCGCTCACCCACGCCCTGGCCACTGACTTGCTGGCCCCGCCCGAGGCGGACGGCCCGGCCGCCTAAAACCCTCGCTGCCATGCAACTCGGCGACTCCCGCAGCGGCAAACTCGCCGACAACCTGGCCGCCTTTGGCCGCAGCCTGCGCCGCGCCGGGGTACGGGTGGACAGTGCGCGCATCGCTCTGTCAGCCCAAGCCGCGCTGGCTGTGGGCTTGGACCTCAAAGACGACCTGAGTGCTGCGCTGGAGGCGGTGCTGGTCAGCCGTGAGCAAGACCGGTTTGTGTTTCGCGAGTTGTTCGAGGCCTTTTTTCGCAACCCCAATATGGCGCACAAGCTGCTGTCGCAACTGCTGCCCAGCGCTGAGGGCAAGGCCGAACCCAGCAAACGCCGGCCCCGCGTGCGCGAGGCCCTGTCGCCCCAGCAGGCCTTTGGCAAACAGGCCGGGCCGAAGCAAGAAGACCAAAAAGTCGACTTTGACGCAGCCATGACCGCCAGCGACGCCCAACGCCTGAAACACGCCGACTTCAACGCACTATCAGCCACCGAATACCGCCTGGTCGAGCGCCTGGCGCGCGATATTCGCATGCCGCTGCCCACTTTTGCCTCAAGGCGCAGCCAGCAGGGCACGCGCGGCGCGGCCTTGCACTGGGCCGGGGTGCTGCGCGAAGGCGTGCGTACCGGTGGCGAGCCCATGGTGCTGCCGCGCTTGAGCCCCAAGCGCCAGCCGCTGCCGCTCGTGGTGCTGGTGGACGTGTCGGGGTCGATGGAGCGCTACGCCCGGCTGCTGCTAGCGTTTTTGCATGCGGCCACTCGTCGCCACCCCCGGCGCGAGGTGTTTGCCTTCGGCACCCAACTTACCGACCTGAGCCCCGCCTTTCGGCTGGCTGACACCGACGCCATGCTGGCCCACGCCAGCTTCGCCATTGAAGACTTTGCTGGGGGAACGCAACTGGGCGTGTCGCTGGCGCAGTTGCGCGCGCAGCACACGCGCAAGCTGGTGGGGCGGCGCACCATGGTGTTGGTGATTACCGACGGCCTGGACACGGGCGCGCCCGCCGCGCTGGCGCAAGAGCTGCTTTGGCTCAAGCGCCACAGCCGGCGCTTGCTCTGGCTCAACCCGCTGTTGCGCTTTGAAGGCTACGCGCCCCTTGCCCAAGGTGCGGCTGAGCTGCACCGCGCCGCCGACGCCATGCTGGCAGTGCACAACCTCAGCAGCTTGGAGCAACTCGCCACGAGCCTTGCTGGGGTCATGCGGCGTTAGCACTTGCGCGACCAGGCGCGCAGGGCGCTGGCATTGGCGTGCGGCACAATGATTTGTTATTGAACCTTTACGGAGCACGACCATGGAAATGCAAGGCAAGCGATTACTCGCCATCACCCAACAGCAAGCCTGGGACGCCCTCAACGACCCCGAGGTCCTCAAAACCTGCATCGCGGGTTGCGACAAGGTGGAGCGCAGCGGCGAGAACCAGTTCGTGGTGGGTGTGGCCATCAAAATTGGCCCGGTGTCGGCCAAGTTCAGCGGCAAGATTGTGCTGGCCGACATGGCGCCGCCGCACAGTTACACCCTCAGTTTTGAGGGCCAAGGCGGCCCGGCTGGCTTTGGCAAGGGCAGCGCTAAGGTGCAACTCACGCCCGCCACCGGCGGCACCGAGCTGAGCTATAGCGTGCAAGCCTCGGTGGGCGGCAAGATCGCGCAGTTGGGCCAGCGCCTGATCGACGGCGTGGCCAAGTCCATGGCCGAAGACTTTTTCAAGCGCTTTGACCAAGAAATGCAAAGGCAATACCCACCGGCTGAGGTGCCCGCCACGCCAGTGGTGCAAGCCAGTGCGTCGGAGGGCGGCTTCAAGCTACCGGCCTGGGGCTGGGTGGCGGGCGCTGTGGCGCTGGCCTTGGCCGTCTGGTTCCTGCGCTAGCGCGCCACCCGTATCCAGCGCCACTCTGGCCCGCGCGCCTGGGGTGGCCCCAGCCGCGTTCAAAAACATTTCTGCGCCAAACCCATGAAACAACACACTCCACCACGGGGCCTGTGGGCCCAGCGCAGCGCGCGGGCGGCCACTGGCCTTGCGCTTTTGACCATGCTACAGGCCTGCGGCAAGCCCGCCGATCTCGCGGTAGCCGAGGGTGACGCCAGCCCCAGCACCCTGGCTCTCAACGCCCAGGTTGCACAAAGCCTTCCGCTCAGCCAGCGCCAAGATTTTGAGGACGCCCAACGCGGCTTGATCGCCAAACCCACGGGCAAGCTGCTGGCGGCTGACGGCACTGTGCTTAACGACTTTGACGCCTACGGCTTTTTGGCCGGCGCGGCACCCGCCACTGCCAACCCCAGCCTGTGGCGTCATGCGCAGCTCAACGCAAATATCGGTCTGTACAAGGTGATGGACGGCGTCTACCAATTGCGCGGCTTTGACATCGCCAACCTCACGCTGATTGAAGGCAAGACCGGCTGGATCGTGGTGGACACGCTCACCTCGCGCGAATCGGCCGCCGCAGCCATGGCGTTTGCCGAAAAGCACCTGGGCAAAAAACCGGTGTCGGCGCTGATCTTCACGCATGCCCACGTCGACCACTTTGGCGGCGCGCTCGGCGTCATCTCGGCGCAAGAAGTGGCCCAGCGCAAGGTGCCGGTGGTGGCACCTGCGGGCTTTATGGAAGAGGCCACCAGTGAAAACGTGCTGGTGGGCACCGGCATGGGGCGGCGCTCGGTCTACCAGTTTGGCCGCGACTTGCCACGCTCAGCGCGGGGCAACCTGGACACCGGCCTGGGCAAAGATGTGGTCTACGGCGCTGTGGGTGTGATTGCGCCCAACTGGCTGATTGACCAGGCCAGCCAGCCCCTGCAGCTCGACGGCGTGGACTTTGTGTTTCACAACGTGCCCGACGCCGAATGCCCGGCCGAGCTGACCTTTAGCATTCCCAGCAAAAAGCTCTACAACGGCGCGGAGAACCTGTCGCACACCATGCACAACCTGCTGCCCATTCGCGGTGCCAAGGTGCGCGACGCGCTGCGCTGGGCCAACTACATGGACCAGGCGCTGGAGCAAACCCAAGACACCGAAGTGTTTATCGCCTCCCACCACTGGCCCATTTGGGGCAATGCCCGCGGGCAGGAGCTGATCACCAAGCACCGGGACGTTTACAAATACACCCATGACCAGACGGTGCGCCTCATCAACGCGGGCTACACCCCGCGCGAGATTGCCGAGATGGTGAAACTGCCCGCGTCGCTGGCCGACTACTTTGGCGCGCGCGGCTACTACGGCGACCTGCGCCACAACGTGAAGGCGGTGTACCAGTTCTACATGGGCTTTTACGACGGCAACCCGGCCAACCTCAACCCCCTGCCCCCCACCGAATCGGCCAAGCGCTACCTAGCCCTCATGGGCGGCGCGGACAAGGCCGTGGCTGCTGCGCAGGCGGCCTATGACAAAGGCGACTACCGCTGGGCCGCCGAGCTGCTCAACCACGCGGTGCTGGGCGACCCGTCCAGCCCAGCGGCCAAAACGCTTCTGGCGCAGACCTACGAGCAAATGGGCTACGCCGCAGAGGCTGCCACCTGGCGCAACGCCTACCTGACCGGCGCCCAAGAGCTGCGCCAGGGCCCGCCAGCCACGGGCGTGTCCAAGGCCGCCGTGATTGACCTGCTGCTGCAAACGCCCACCGAGCGCTTGTTGGAAGCCATGGCCGCCAGCCTGGACGGCGCAGCCGCAGCGGGAAAAGACCTCAGCATCAACCTGGTGCTCACCGACCAAAAAGAAAGCTATGTGCTGTGGCTAGAAAACGCAGTGCTGCACTTCAAGCGCGGCACGGCCCCAGACGCCAACGCCACGCTCACGCTCACCAAGCCCATTTTTGTGAAGATGATTGCGGGCACTGCGGGCGTGAAAGACACGCTGCTGAGCGACGCGCTGCAGGTCAAAGGCAGCACCATTGACCTGGTGCGCTTCTTTGGCTTGCTAGACAAGGCCTCTGGAGTGTTTCCGGTGGTCACGCGCTAGCGGAGCTTGAAACCGCTGAACGAAAGCACGCGCCAAGTGCTGGCGCAGGTGGTGGGAGGGTGATCAAACAGCCTGGGCCTTGACCATCAGCTTGAGCGCTCAGTTTTTAGACTCAATGCGTACGCGGCCCAAGGTAGTAATTACCAAGTTGGTGTAGGCGGAGAGTTTGCTGTTGGTGATTCCTTCGTCGTCGCAATTGTCCAACTCTGAGGAAGGCACCATACAAATCCTAAAATTTGCCTGGGTAGTGCCCAACGGCCGGTAGGAGACCCATTTGGCCCAATCCACGTTGGACTTCGCTACCCAGCCGGATGGCAAATCAAGCTTCTCATGCACCTTCAAAATGGTTTCGTCCAAATTCCGCCAAGCGTCGTTATTCGCATCAACAAACACCATCCAGCCCACTTGCCAATCGATATCAGCAGTGCACCTGGTGCCGTTGGAGGAAGCGCACACCGTCACCCGCACCCCCCGCTTGATGGCCTCGCTGCGCGCAAACGCCAGGTCTTCAAAAAGCTGGTTCGCGGAAGTTTGGCGCCGGTTGCTCTCTATGGTGGACCGAAAGCTAGGCACCGCAATGGCCGCCAAGATGCCCAAAATGCTAACCACTACCAAGGTTTCAACCAAGGTAATGCCCCGCACCCTGGCCCATTGGCGCGGGCAAAACCCCCGTCCTTGCTTGCTGCGCATGACACTCCTTTTTTGTAAGCTTTGACTACAATCACTTTAAAGGTATTTGTTTAACTTTTAACATTGAATGCGAAATTACCCAAGGAGTGGAGCCATGTCAATAAAGCCCAGGCCCTTGAAAGCCCAGCGCGGCGTGGCCTTGCTGGAGGTGCTGATCGCTTTTCTCATCCTGTCTGTTGGCCTGGTTGGCTTTTCTACACTGCAGGCCCGCGCCCTTAAAGCCACCCAAAGCACCCTGCAGCGCACCAAGGCCGTCATGTTGGCCAACGCCATTCTGGACTCCATGCGGGCCAACAAGGCAGTAGCCATCACCAGCCCATCGGGTTATAAGCTCAGCAAAACCTGCAACAGCCCCACCGCAGCCACCAACTTGGCGGACAACGACCGCAAAACTTGGTTTACCGCTTTGAAGTCCGCCTTGGGGGACGTGACCAGCACCTGTGCGGACTTGGATTGCACCACCGCAGGTATTTGCACCGTCAACATTTACTGGGACGACAGCCGCGCACTCGGCGGATCGGCTACGCAAACCCTCAACTTGGTCAGCGCGCTATGAGCTACTTCACGGGGCCGTTTCCCGCCAAGGTGCTTCAAACGCCCTTGGCGCGTGGGCGCCAGCGCGGCCTGTCCTTGGTGGAGCTGATGATCTCCATCACCCTGGGCATGGTGGCAGTAGCTGGGGCAATATCCATCTACCTCTCCAACCGCAATTCTTACCAGCTAGTAGAAGGCGCTGCCCGGGTGCAAGAAAACGCCCGCTTTGCGGTGGAATTCTTGGGGCGCGACTTGCGCGAAGCGGGGGGCATTGTGTGTGGTGGCAACTTGGTACAGGAGAACGTGCTGGAAAGTACCGAAAAGGCCAAGTGGTGGGGTGATTGGTCAACCGGACTCAAGGGCTATAACGGAACTTCGGACCTTCCGGCAAAAGACTTTGGCACTGCAAAGAAGGATCGCGTATCGGGCACAGATGCAGTCGTGGTGTGGAACGCCAGCACTGCCGACCAAGACTACCCCTTGCGACAAGTTACAGCGTTTAACGCGTCGACCAATACATTCACGCTGTATTTCAAAACGCGACTTGAAAGTAGCAAGGGCTACGTGCACACCGCTTGCGACGATGCCCGAATTGCCACTTTCACCTTTACTGCCGCCATACCGAAGGACACTGACGGTGGTTCTTACACCCTTACTGCGGCGAAGACGCTGACCAACCCCATTAAACCGGGTGGTTTCGTTAACCGGCTCCGCGCCTCTGCCTGGTACATAGGCGTGAGCTCGAACGATTCAAGTGTGCGCTCTCTGTACCGGGAAAGCCTCGGCATGGACAGCGGCAGCCCCGCTTCCGAGGCTGAGGAAGTGCTAGAGAACGTCCAAAACATGGTCATTACCTACCTGCAAGGCGACGGCAACGGCGCCCCCAGCACAGCTGCCACGGACTATGTGAAGGCCGATGCCGTCAGCAACTGGGCCAATGTGCTGGCGGTGCGCGTGGTGCTCACCCTGGCCACACCCGACAAGGTGGGGCTTTCTACCTCGGGCGCAAGCCAGGTACTCACGCAAGATTTCCCATTCACCGTGGCCCTCCGCCGCCGCCTGAGATGACCGACAACATCAACCGCCAGCGCGGCGTCACCCTCATCGTTGTGCTCATCATGGTGCTGCTGGTCACCCTGGCAGGCATTGCGGCTGTGCGCAGCCTGGTGTTGGAAGAGCGCATGGCAGCCAATAGCCTAGACCGCAGTTTGGCCATGCAGTCCTTAGAGAACGCCTTGCGTTATGCAGAAGGCATCGCACAGGCGCAATCCACCGCCACCACAGTAAACGATGGCTTCACGGCTGCCACCACTTCAGGCCTGCCCAACGGTAGCTACAGCGCAACCGCCTGCAATGCCGATAAGTCTGACCCGTCGCCCTGCACTACCGCCGGCTTGTGCTCCCAGCCCACACTGGGCTGCACTCTGCGCTCAGAGTCTGGCGGCAGCTGGGCGACTTGGAAGCCGACCGCAACCAGCGAGGACTCGGCGCTGGCCGCTGCAGGCGTCCAGTACCTGATCGAGTTTATGGGGGACACCTTTGCGTGCGGTGTTTCAAACGACCCCTACAACTGCTCGCAGTACCGCATCACCGTGCGCAGTGCGCCGGGCGGTGAGCGCGCGTTTGCACAACTGCAGTCCACCTACCTGGCATTCCCCAAGTGAAATTACCGTTTTCAGGAGCCTCGCAATGAAAGACGCGCTACCCGTTTTCCAAACACCCAGAGTGATAAACCACTGTTGCCTGGCTGTCGTTTGTCTACTCGCACAGAGCCTGTCTGGCGTGTCGCAAGCCCAGGTCCTGGGTCCGTCGCCCGAAACCTCTACCCCTGTGCATGCAGCAAAGGGCGGAACCCCTTTGGTTATGCTAACTATGGCGCGCGACAACACCCTTTTCTTCCCGGCTTACAACGACTTAAGTGACCTGGACGGCGACAAGAAATTGGACATCCGCTTCAAGCCTGAATATGAATACGTGGGGCTGTACAACCCCCACTACTGCTACAAGTACACCGGCAGCGGAAATACGGGATATTTTTATCCAGACGGCCTCCCAAACACTGTCACCCCGGCGGGCAAGCCAGTGCCGGGCCCTTGCTCGGCATCAAACGTGCAAAGCACCCGGTGGAGCGGAAACTTTCTGAACTACGTCACTACCAGCCGCATGGATGCGCTTCGGGTAGCGCTCTATGGCGGAACCCGCGAACCGGAAACAGCCAGTGACACCTCCACCGTACTGCGCCGCGCCTATATTCCGCAGGATGGCCATGCCTGGGCCAAGGAATATGCGAGTGTTTCGGAGGATGGCTATGACATAAGCCGATACACGACACTGGCTGTACCCACAAGCACAAGTCGGAGGCATTTCTTTGGCAGCCTAACCAGCACTGCGGCAGTAAATCCAGCCAAGACTTACACCTATCAAATAATCGATGGAGTAAATGACTACCCCCCGGTGGGCGTGGCCTGCGCCACACTGAACAACTGCAGCAGCTTTCCGCCCTTGTTGCGTGTAATTCAGAACAGTGATAGACGGGTGTGGGAATGGGTGTCGTCAGAGCGGCCCGTTCTCACTGCGGTGAAATCCCCCAAATCGTACGGTGGCGACGCAATAAGTTATGGCGCTGGCACTCTGACAGATTACACGGTGCGTGTACAAGTATGTTTTTCTACGTTTTTAAAAGGGTGCAAAAAGTACCCGAATGGATACTACAAACCCATAGGTGTTTTGCACGACTATGGCGAAAACGAAAGCATGTACTTTGGACTGCTAACGGGAAGCTATGACCAAAACTTAACCGGCGGGCGTTTGCGGAAAAATATTGGCACATTCAAAGACGAAATTGATTCGACTACCGGCAGGTTTCTAAAACCAACGTCATCCACGACGTCTTCCATCGTCGCGCAAATTGATAATATTCGGATCCGCAACTTCAATTACAAGGCAGGCCCAAACGCAGACTCTGTTTCAACTGCAAACCCTCCTGAGCTCTTACCTTGGTATTCTTTAGATAATTTCCTTTATCGCAATGGAAGAGAAGATTTGAGTCCCTATTCGGGTCCCACACCGTCAAAACCATACGAGTCCCCTATGTTCAACAACTCCTACGGCAAGTGGGGCACTGCAGTCGCCACAAGACACGTTATGGTCGACGGTGAGTATGCGGACTGGGGCAACCCCGTCGCGGAAATGATGTACGAAGGCCTCAGGTACTTCGCCGGCGCGGCCGCTACGCCGGCCTACAACGCTAAAGTGGGAGGAGCCACCTCGGCTACCACCGAGGATGAGGCGGTGGGCCTCGCCTCGGTTACCTGGAAAGACCCCTACACCGATGCCAATTGGTGTGCCAAGCCCAGCCAGATGGTGATTTCCAGCGTCAATCCATCCTTTGATTCCGATCAATTGCCAGGCTCCAACTTCGGGACTATGGAAACATGGACCACCAATAACGCCACTCTCGATGTTAAAACTTTGACAAATACCATTGGTGACAAGGAAGAAATCACAGACACGACTCAATTCATAGGGAGTTCTAATGGCGTGGACGACGGCGCGCCTACGCTAAAAGCCGTTCCGACACTTGGTACGGTACGGGGCTTGCCCCCTGACGATGCAAACAAACAAGGAAGCTATTACGCGGCTGCGGTCGCCTATTTTGGTAAATCCAATACATTACGAAAAGTAAATAACCGCGCGATTCCAAATGTAGATACCTTTGCAGTAATGATGAATCAGCCTATTCCGTCAATTGAAATCCCCTTTGCTGATAATAAAAAGATTACAGTGGTGCCGTTCGCGCGTTCAATTGACGTTGCGAGTTTGGACAAAGACGGCTTTCAGCCCAACAACGCGATCGTTGGTATGTACATTACTAGTATTGTGAAGGAAGACAATGATAATGGAAATGGCGGATATCACATTAAATTTTATATTAACTTCGAAGACCGACAGTGGGGCGGCGATTTTGAAATGGACGCAATCGCCGAATACGACATCCTAGCCACAAGCGAAGGGGTGACCATCGAGGTAAAACCTACTTACTACGCATCAGCAAACATACAAAACATGGGCTATGTGATATCTGGTGTCAAAAACGCCGATGGGGATGTCGTCGATGGCACATATTTGGTGGTGCAGAGCAGGACAGCAGTTGCCCCCTATTTCTTGAACGTACCGCCCGATAAATTTGTGGGCCATTGCAACACAACGCCTATGCCTGACGAGTGCAAAACGCTCCCGAATAAAGACGACGGTACATCAAGCACAAAAACGTTTAAAGTGAACTCCGCAGATACAAGCGTCAAACTTAAAGACCCTCTATGGTACGCGGCCAAATGGGGTGGGTATGTAGGGCAAGCGCCCACCGGCCCAACTACAGCGGATCCCGCCAACTACGCCCAGGTGGGCAGCCCTGCCAAATTAAAGGCAACCTTCACCGCCGCATTTCAAAGTATTTTGGACCGTAGCTCGACCATTGGCGCGGTGGCGGCAAGTAGCAGTCAATTGCTCACGGATACCAAGCTGTACCAAGCAAGCTTTAACCAAAAGTATTTCACTGGTGATCTTACGGCGACTGCATTCAAGGTGACGAAGGGCACTGGTAACGACCCCGATGTTTCGTCTTACAGCTGGGCCTGGGTAAAAAATGCACAACCACAATCGGCGGCATCGATGTTGCTCGAAAAGAATGAGGGTGCGCGAAATATTTATTACAAAAATCCAAGTAGTGGTGCAACCAATCTGTTATCTTTTACAACCAGCACCGCAACACTTGATATTGGAAAGAACAGTTTTAGTTCTGATTTGGTGAATTATTTGCGAGGTAACACAAGCCAAGAAATGAGAAATGGCGGTAACTTTCGCGACCGCGGCTTACCCACAAGCGCCAATGGCACTGCCGGATTTGCGCCCAACGTTCTAGGGAGTATCATTAATTCTGCTCCAGTGTATTTTGATAGTACAAAGACGGTGTATGTCGGTGCGAACGACGGCATGCTGCATGGCTTTGACTCCGAAACTGGCGAAGAGCGCTTCGCCTACATCCCCAGCGCGGTAATTCCCCATCTCACCAAGCTTAGCGAACCCTTTTTTACACACCGGTACTACGTGGACGGCGATATCGCCGTGATGGGTGGCAGCAAGACCGGTGGTGTTAATTACTTGGTCGGTTTTTTGGGGCGAGGCGCCAAGGGCTTGTATGGTTTGCGGGTCAACAATACCGGTGTGGTTACGGATGCTGGTGCCTGGGAAAATTTAGGTGCGGGTGATGACGATATGGGCTATTTGCTCGGCAGCCCAGTTACAGGATATTTGGCGGATGGAACTGCGGTGGCGGTGTTTGGTAACGGATACAACAGTGTTAACAACAAGGCGGTGTTGTATGTTGTAAGACTGTCGGACGGCACTGTGTTGAAGAAATTCAAAACCGATAGTGATCCCGGAAATGGACTGAGCACACCCGGAGTGGTGCTCAATGATGGCAAGTTGAGGTATGCGTATGCTGGCGATTACCGCGGTGACGTTTGGAAATTCGACTTGAGCGGTATTACCGGTGGTGCCACCCTCGCCGACGGCGACGGTATAAAAATATGGGATGGCTGGCCGGAGCAGCCGATTGTTTCGGCCGTCGCTGTAGGTACCGACAATACGAAACAGCAATTCATATTTTTCGGGTCTGGGAGTGATTTGACCGTGACTGATGCGACAAGTTCTGAAACACAATCTATTCGTGGGCTCATAGATAGCGGAACTATGCCGATTACATTCAACAATATTTCTTTAAGACAACGATTTCTTCACCCTACGACGGGCACGAACAATAATCTTCAGGTGCGTTCCTTTTATCTTCCACAGACGGGCGACATGGCGGGCATGCGGGGCTGGTATCTGAATTGGCCAAATTTGCCTGCTCCGTCGGAGAAGGTATTCACGGCCCCTTCAGTGCGCAATACTTCCACCCCCGCACTGGTAGTAAGCACCAACATCGTGAACAGCAACTCCTGCAGCGGTACCGGCGTGGGTTTTTTGAACGCTATGGACGCCTTCAGAGGCGGGGGCTTACCAACGAGCTACTTTGACATGAATCGTGATCGTGCTTTTGACAATAATGACAAGCTAAACGGACTGGCGGTAGGCTCGATCAATTTTGGCATCGGTAATATTGGCCAAGCCAGCTTTCCCGGAAATAACGTCGTAGTACAGGGCAACAAGGAAAAATCTGACGAGCAGGGTTCGGGGGGGGCGTCGGCTCCTAGCGACAATAAAGGTGACAAAGGAACCGAGGCAAGCGGCCAGGTGTCGCGCCGCATTTCTTGGCGCGAGATTGTGAAATGAAAGCGTTCATCAGGTCCAGGCCTTACCACTTCGGCCCTTACCGCCAGCGCGGCTTTACCCTCATAGAGCTGATGATTGTGGTCGCCATCGTCGGCATCTTGTCGAGCATTGCCTATTCCAGCTACCAAAGTAACGTCGTTAAGTCGCGGCGCCAGGCGGCGCAGGGCTGCTTGGTGGAGCTCGCCCAGTACATGGAACGTTTTTACACCAGCAATATGAGCTACGCCAGCGCTACATTACCCACGCAGCAATGCCAGACCGACCTCAGCGCCCACTACACATTCGATTTAGCTGTCCAGACAGCGTCGACCTACACCGTGCGCGCTACCGCCAAAAATACGCAGTTAACTGCCGATGAAAGCTGTTCGCCTCTTACGGTGACACAAGCCGGCGTGCGCGCTCCTAGCGGCTGCTGGTAAGCACTCCAGGCCTGGTTGGTACGACTTAAACCTCAGTCAAACAACTGCGCAAACTGTTGCACCGGGTAGCTGCGCCCGGCGGTGTAGCGCACCCAGTTGCGGGTATCTACCGTGCCTTCGGGCAGCGCCGCTGCGGCCACGGTAGCAGGTGAGTTTGCGTTGGCCGCCACGGCCACGCGGGGGTAGTGCACCCAGCGCAAGGCGTCCGGGCTGAGGCCGGTGGTGCCCAGGGCGCGTTGCACTGCGGCGCCCAGGTAGCGCACCCAGCCTTTGCGCTCGGGGGCGCTGCCGTCAAAGTTGATCGGGGCCTTGACCGGGCCACCGGCGTAGCGCACCCAGTTTTCGCGTTTTTCAGCCGTGCGGGGTGCGGGCAGCAGCGCCGCTTTGGCCTGTGCCTCTTGCGCCGCCACGGCGGCCCACACCGCAGGCCTCGCGGCCTCGTTTTTGGCCAGCACCAGTTGCACCAGCTGGTTGTGCTTGGGCACCTTAAGTGTGGCGGTGCTAAGGGTGCGGCGGCTGGTGCCGCCGGTGAACGATTGGGGGTTAAGGTGAACAAAGGCCTGGGCCAACAAGTCTTCGCTCAAGGGGCTGTTGGGCAGGGTTTTGGCTACGACGCGGGCCAAGGTCTCGCCCGTGCTGGGGGTGTAAGTGTGGCTAGCGCCTAAGCCGACGAACATCAGGGGCGGTACAGGCGCAGTCGCCGGGAGGGGCACGGTTGCCTGGGCGCAAACGGCCCCCACCAAGGTGGCAACACCAAGCAGGTGCGCGGCAAGCGGCGTGCGGCGGACGGGGTGGCGGTGCGGATAGCGCTGGCAAGGGGCGGTCATAAGGATCTCCTGGGCGGGTATGGGTGCCACCGCACCGCTTTGGCTGTCAAAAACATGACGACGCAGCGCGCACGAATGTAGATGCAAGTCTGACAGCAATTGCCATGCCACGCTATGGCTTTGCAGCCTAGTCGGCCGCGTCCCGCTGCGCATAAACTGCGCACGCTCTTGAAACCACCCGTACGCTCCACGCCGTGAAACCCCACCCCCACCCGCTCCTGCCGCGCCCGCTGCCCTTGATGTATTTTTGCATCGCTTCCCTGAGCCTGGCCTTGCTGCCGCGCGCTGCGCAGGCCGATGCTCAGCTGCAATGCAGCTTTGAGGTCAATTCTGAGACCCACCAGACCGTGCACGCCACCGCCACCGACCCCTACACCGTGGCGGCGGTGCCTATTGGCAACCGCTTTCGCTTCAAGGCCATTGTCCTGGCCGCAGCGCAAGACAAAGCTTCAAGCGCAGCGCCCAACGCGCCGTCTGTGGTGGCTGCGCCCGCCGCCATCGAAAGCGTCAACATCTACGTCTACTACACCACCCGGCGCCAACCCATGGTCATGCAACACCTTCAATACCTCCAGCCCTTGGCGCAGCGCAACCCCGCGCCCGACGCGCTCACTGGACGCGTGTCTTTGTATTCGCCCCTGCTGGGCAAAGAGCTGCAATACCAGTGCGCGCTGGCCGAGGTCGCGCCATGAGCGCGCGTGGTTTGGCTGGGTTTTGGGCGCTGCGCGCAAAGTCTGGGTGCGCGTTGGTGCTGGTATGGCTCCTGGGCGCATGCCTTGGTGCTCACGCTGCCCCACCAGTGAGGGCGCCCAACCCCAGCGGCGAGACGGTGTCCCTGGTGGTGGTGGGCGACATCATGCTGGAGGACGGCCCCCTCCAAGCCATGCGCCGGGGCCAAGATCCGTTTGCCGGTTTCGCCAAACTCTTCAAAGAGGCCGACATCCGCGTCGGCAACCTGGAATGCGTGGTGGCCACCATCGGCAGCCCCGAAGACGACAAGCCCAATGTGTTTCGCGTGCCGCCCAGCACGCTCAAATACGTCAAACGCCACTTCGACGCGGTGGGCTTGGCCAACAACCACTCGGGCGACTACGGTCCGCAGGCCTTTGCGCAGATGCTGGGTTTTCTGAAAAAAGCGGGCCTGGGCGTGTACGGCGGTGGCCTGAACCTGACCGAGGCGCACACGCCGTGGATTGTGGAGCGCAAGGGCGTGCGCATCGCCATCTTGGGCTACAACGAATTTCAGCCCCGCAGCTTTGAGGCCGACACCGACCGCCCCGGCGTGGCCTGGAGCGAAGACGCCCAAGTGGTGCGCGACATCAAGGCCGCGCGCAGCCGCTGGAAGGCCGATGTGGTGATTCCCATCATGCACTGGGGCTGGGAAGACCCGGTGTCCAACACCCGCCAGCGCCAGCTCGCCCGCACCATGATCGACGCGGGGGCCGACGCCGTGATCGGCGGCCATCCGCACCAGGTGCAGGACGCCGAGCGTTACCAAGGCAAGCCGATTTTTTACAGCCTGGGCAACTTTGTTTTTGACGGCTTCTCAGACCCCATCAACAACCGGGGCTGGGCGCTGCGCCTGGAACTGGACAAGACGGGCGTGCGTAATGTGGAGGTGCACGTGGCACAGATTGGTGCGGGGGGCCTGCCCAAGCCTGCGGGGACGGTGGCGGGGCCTTGAGGCTAAAAATTCTGGGAAATGTTAAGGCTCAGTAGAGGCTTACCATTTAAGCGCCGGAGTTTTGAACACTGGGCTTCCAGTGTTTGGTTCAAGGCGGTGTGCCAGCAGATACCTGACCCTGCTGGGTTTGAAGTCAGATGGGGTTAATGAATTTCTTGCTAATCTCAGGTGCGGGAAAGTAGTTATCGCTTCCTACTTGGGTGGCGGCAATCGTACAACTCGCGCCAGAGCTTAAATAAGTTAATTGATTACCCACCAGACTGCAGGCACTCACCTCGGGCGCGGCAGTTCGGTCAACAAACAACACCGCAAGCCCCGATGATGCAGTGGCAGTTAACGAAACAGTGCCGCCGTTTGGCGTGTCGTCTTGTGCCCAAGATATGGTTTGGTTGATGCGGCAGTTCACCGTCAAATCGTAACTTACGCGTTTAAAAAATAATATTTTTTCCTCTTCGACCAAAGCGCATTTGCCGTTGACCGGTTGGGTCCATACATATACGTCGAACGATGAAGTGCTGGGTGGAAAAGCTGTGCGGAACCTGTATCTACCAGCGGATGGGATATATAAATCTTCTCCCAACAAGAGATCAGGAGATAGGACCTTCAACATCAAACCAGTCATTCCTGCTCCAGCGTTCACAGTAACGCGCACGGTGCCGGGCTCATCCTCAACTTCACCGCCGCAAGAGACCAGCATCGGGACGCATAGCGACACCAAAACACTAAACAAAAATTTTTTCATATTCGCCCATTTGAAATTAATTACTCTAGATTGAGGGTTTGCGTTTAACGTGCAGCGGTTCTCTACCAATGATTTTTTGCCCTGGAAATTTTAATGATTGCACCTCTGGATAACGCAGCGCGCGTGTCCAGGTTGACAGCGCGCAACACAATGGCCTGGCTTGCTGGTCAAGGAGCTACAGGTGCCACCACCGACACGGAGCCGCGCACCCTCTATTTCAGGGATAAAGCAGCGGGCTAGCAGCGGCCTTGAATCTGCGATTCCCATTCGTAGGCGGTGGCAAGCGCCATCACTGCGAAACCACCAAGGGGCAAAACAACGGCGTTTGCGTGCTGCTAGGTGATTTCATTTGTGCCGCTGGCCACAACGGCGCCCCAAGAAGGTATTTCAGGCGCTTCGCTTGCGAATGAAAACAAGCCCTTTTGCCCTTGGTTTTAGCGCGCCCTCATATAGGGTGCGCATGAGCGAGGGTGTGCAGGTTCAGCTGAAGCGCAAGTTGACCTGGCGAAGTGCGGTCCGAGCCGGATTCAAGCCGTTCTGCACAGGCGTGGCTAAAAGCGGTGCCCGATAGTTGGTGTGCTTTGTGGCTCAACCACGCAGCAACCCCATCATCGGCACTCCGAGGGTTTGCTTGCACCCCAAGGCACACGCTTGCTCGCATCACTGGATGGGTCGATCTTGGCGATCTGCGGACGCGACAATATGACGCAGGTGGTGCCCCTGCGCATCCGGACGTGGTCTATGTCGATGCGCTCCTCCGTCCAGGGGCCGGTTTCTGCGGCCGCGTCCGCAATCCGCCGCTCCACAGTGAGTGGCACACTGCCCTCAAACGGTGATTTTGCCGCCGCACTGGGCCCCAAGGATTTCAGCGACTCGCGTGAAAGCGTCAAATTCAAGGCCGCGCCTGTGGGCTTAGGCGTCTCTTCGGACGCCGCTACCGAAGGGGGCAAAGCTTGTGCCGCCGTTGCGGTTGCCGTTGCCGTAACCGGAGCAGTAGAAAGCTCATCGCCACGAACTGGCGCTGGCAAAGCTTGGCCACTCAAGCGATCAGGCTGTGCCGGTCGGGCATCTGTCAGCGCTTTTTCTTGCCGGGGGCTGATTGCAAGGGGTGCGGATGGCGCCAGCAAGAAAACCATGGTCCTCGAGCGCTCAGGAGGGGCCGCCTGGCCGCTGTGCGAATGACGCGGCGCTTGATGAAGGCCTGGCCACGCAAGCTTCAGTGCCAAAAGGTGAATGGCAACTACCACTGCCAGAACGAGCGCGCGGCTCCAAGGCATAAGCGCAGCCGCTGAAAGCGACGAAACTATCTGCCGCATGCATTAAGGGTTGGCAAACTCAAATTCAATCAGCGCTTCGTTCGACCATGCCTTATCGGCTACGGGCACCTCAAACATCGCGCCCCGAGTCCTCAAGACCTTTGTTTTGTCTCCGTCAACGATGCGCGCGCTGGACAGCTTTTCTGGCGCAGTGGTTCCATGGCTAATTGCCTTGGAAGTACAAATATCACCGCCCAGAGTCAACACATTCATCGCAGCGCGCGCAGCAAAGCCCATATCGGCCTTAGATATCTCCGAATTCACCCAGCATTGAAGCCTCAGGTCGCCCAATCGACGGGCCTTGCGGGGAACGTTGGGGCTGCGAACGTCTGCCCACCATCGGTAGGCTTGCGTTGGCTGACTCAAGGTGATGTCAAAGTCTTCGTCGTAGAGTGTTTGTGAAAAAGGTAGTTCGAACCCACTGTCCACATCGAGCGCCAAAACAGTTGACGTTTCTGGGCCCCGCAGGCTTACTGTCAAGCTCGCAGGTGGAGGAATGGACGGGTCCGCCTCGTCCTTCTTCAAAATGCGAAAGCGCAATTGCGACTGCGGCCCAAGCGAGGCCTGAAGCCGCGCATACGCCTTTAGGCCCGGAAACATGGCGCGGTAGGGCTTGAAAGGCTGCGACATACTCCCCGTCACGGTTACCGGCTGCAACGCGACTTCCGCAGACGGCGGGGGATTTTCAGCCTCCTGAGCAAAGGCCTGAACCGATACCAGTATGGCAACTACGAGCAAATGTGGTTTCAACATTGGCAAATTATGGAGCAGAGTCTGGCGAGCGGGCCTTTGCACGGATGGTTATGCTCCCGCCCATTACGTCCCTAGTACAAAAAGCCCGCCTATTCCACCCAAACCTTTCCACAGCCATGGACTTCTCCCACCTCACCCGCGCCCAACTCCCCGCACTCTTGGCCCGCATGCCCAAGGCCGAGCTGCACATCCACATCGAAGGCTCCTTGGAGCCGGAGCTAATTTTTGCGTTGGCGCGCAAAAACGGCGTGGCGCTGGCCTACCCGAGCGTCGAAGCCTTGCGCGCGGCCTATGCGTTTACCGACCTGCAAAGCTTTTTGGACTTGTATTACGCCGGGGCCTCGGTGCTGATTGACGAGAGCGACTTTTACGTCATGGCCATGGCCTATTTCGCCCGCGCGCACGTGGACTGCGTGGTGCACGCCGAGCTGTTTTTTGACCCCCAAACCCACACCGAGCGTGGCGTGGCTATGAGCGCGGTCATTGGCGGACTGGCGCGTGCTTGTGCGGACGCCCAAAGCCAATACGGCATCAGCGCGAGCCTGATCTTGTGCTTTTTGCGCCACTTGTCCGAGGCTTCGGCTATCGAAACACTGCAAGCCGCCTTGCCCTACCGCCAGCACTTTATCGGCGTGGGCCTGGACTCGGGCGAGCGCGGCAACCCGCCCGAGAAATTTGCCACCGTGTTCGCCCAATGCCGCGCCCTGGGCCTGCGCGTGGTGGCGCACGCGGGCGAAGAGGGGCCACCCGCCTACATCACAAGCGCGCTGGACGTGCTGCACGTGGAGCGCATAGACCACGGTGTGCGCTGCAGCGACGACCCAGCGCTGGTGCAGCGCTTAGCCCAAAGCCGCATGCCGCTCACCGTGTGCCCGCTGTCCAACACCAAGCTCTGCGTGTTTGCCACCATGGCCGAGCACAACCTGGCCACGCTCTTGCACGCCGGCCTGTGCATCACCCTCAACTCCGACGACCCGGCCTACTTTGGCGGCTACCTGCTGGCCAACTTTGAGGCCGCCTTTGAAGCGCTGCCCGCCTTGACGGTGCAAGACGCCTGGCAGCTCGCCCACAACAGCTTTGAGGCCAGCTTTGCAAGTAACGCGCAAAAGGCGGCGTGGATGGCGGAGTTGGATGCGGTGTTTCAGACGCCTTGAGCGTCGCGCGGCAAGCGTGCCGCGCGCCCCGTTTCAATGTAATACCAGGCGCGCGCTGCGGGTTTTCCCTGTAAGTAGTCAGCTATTACCCAAGGTGGTACGCCGGGGCAGATACTTTCCCCCGGATCTGCACACATCTGGGCAGATGCGACTAACCCAACGGAGACAAAAATATGCGTGTCATTTCTATAGCCCAAGACAGTGCGGAAGTTGCGGGTTGCGACGAAGACAGCGGCGTGGTCCGCAAGGTCAATTTGCCGCTGGCGCGGCGTGAATTTTTGAAGGGCTCGGGCCTGTTGTTCGGCTCGCTGGCCACCGGCACCTTGCTGGCCGGTCTGGCACCGTCAAGCGCCTGGGCGCTGGAGCTGAAAAAGCTCTCAAGTGCCGAAGGCAAAACCCTGATGGCCATGGGCCGCACCCTGTACCCGCACGAGAAGCTACCCGACGCCGTCTACGCCTTGTTGGCCAAAGACCTGGATGGCGCCGCCGCAGGCAGCGCCGAATCGGCCAAGCTGCTACAAGACGGCATTGCCTGGCTCAACAAATCGGCCGGTGGCAACTTCGCCAAAGCCAACGCCAAAAAGCGGGAAGAAATTGTGCGCAGCATGGAGGGCACCGCCTTCTTTGGCACGGTGCGCGGCCAGTGCATCACCTCGCTGTACGACAACGACATGGCCTACGCGGTGTTTGGCTACCCCGGCTCGGCCTGGGAAAAAGGCGGCTACATCACCCGTGGATTCCAGGACCTCAAATGGTTGCCCGCGCCCTCTAAAGAAGCCAGCCCACCGCCCTTCCTCGGCTAAGCAACACACCCATACACAGGAGATAGAACATGGCGAAATTTGATTTTTCTGACGACTCGGTAGTCGTCGTTATCGGCTCGGGCGCAGGCGGCGGCACATTGGCCAACGAACTCTGCCAAAAAGGCATCAAGGTAGTGGTGCTGGAAGCAGGCGCAATGCAGTCGCAGGCCAGCTTCATTAACGACGAGTGGAAGTCCTTTGTGCAACTGGCCTGGCTGGATGCACGCACCACCTCGGGTTCCTGGCGCGTTGCCAAAGACTTTGCGGGACTGCCGTCTTGGATTTGCAAGACCGTGGGCGGCTCGACCACCCACTGGGCCGGCGCATCGCTGCGTTTCCAAGAGCATGAGTTCCGCGTCAAGTCGGTCTATGGGGAAGTCCCCGGCGCGAATCTGCTGGACTGGCCCATCACCTTGAAAGATCTGGAGCCCTACTACGCCAAAGCCGAATACAAAATGGGCGTGACCCGCACCAACGGTATTCCCGGCCTGCCCGGCAACAACAACTTCAAGGTCATGCATGCCGGTGCGACCAAGCTGGGCTACAAGGACGTGCATACCGGCAACATGGCCATCAACAGCCAGCCGCGTGACGGCCGTGGACGCTGTATGCAACTGGGCTTTTGCTTCCAGGGTTGCAAGAGCGGCGCGAAGTGGTCCACGCTGTACGTAGAAATCCCCAAGGCCGAGGCCACCGGTAATTTCGAAATCCGCCCATCGTCCCATGTGACCCGCATCGAGCACAACGCCTCCGGCAAAGTGACCGGCGTGGTGTACTTTGACAAAGACGGTAAAGAGCAGCGCCAGAAGGCCCGCATCGTGGCGGTTGCCGGTAACTCGATCGAGACCCCACGTTTGCTGCTGATGTCGGCTTCGAACATGTTCAAGGATGGTCTGGCCAACTCTTCCGGCCAAGTAGGTCGCAACTACATGCGCCACATGACCGGATCGGTCTACGCCGCTTTCAAAAATCCGGTGCATATGTACCGTGGCACCACCATGGCCGGCATCATCCGCGACGAATCGGGCCACAACCCGGCCCGCGGCTTTGTCGGCGGCTACGAGATGGAAACCCTGAGCCTGGGCGTTCCGTTTATGGCAGCCTTCCTGGATCCCGGCGCCTGGGGCTCTGAATTCGCGTGGTGGATGGACCACTACACCAACACGGCCGGTATGTGGCTGGTGGGCGAAGACATGCCGCGCGAAACCAACCGCGTGACACTGAACACCAACGTCAAAGACCAGTGGGGCAACTACGCGCCCAATGTCCACTTTGACGACCACCCCAATGACATCGCGATGCGCAACCATGCGTTCACCCAAGGCGAGCGCGTGTACCAGGCAGCCGGCGCGATCAAGACCTACCGCACGCCACCCTACCCATCCACCCACAACCTGGGAACCAGCCGCATGAGCGCACGGGCCCAGGATGGTGTGGTGAACAAATGGGGCCAGACGCACGACATCCCCAACCTGTTCATCAGCGACGGCAGCCAGTTCACCACGGGTGGTGCCGAGAACCCCACGCTGACCATCGTGTCCTTGGCCATTCGCCAGGCGGATTACATCGCCCAGCAAATGACCGAACGCGCGATCTAAGATACGGACTTACCCAGGCAGGAGCAAGCTATGTGTGAATATTTCGTCAAAGCAGACCCGATCCAGTACGAGCAGCGTACGCGAACGGTCCGTATCCGCAACGTGCTCACCAGTCTGCGGCTGGAAAACATGGTGTGGGACATCCTGGCGGAAATGGCGGAAGAGGAAGGCTGCACCACGAATGCGCTGATTTCGAATTTCCATGACGAAATCCTGGCGCATCGGGGTGAGGTACCCAACTTCGCCTCGTTCCTGCGGGTCACCAGCATGCGCTACCTGCGCCGCTGCGTGATCAGCATGGAGCGCAGCCAGTCGCAAGCGCTTCCGGTGGCCAATGTGATGAGCATCCCCAACCGCCCCCAGACGACCGATACGCCCCCAAAGCAAGTAGCGGCGGTGGGCAGATAATTTTATTTCCCATCGCAACCTATCCGCTGCTTCCCAAGGCAGCGGATAGGGTTTCCGCGAGCCTTTATTTCAACGCGAAAGAACTTTTCCTCATGAGCTTTTCTACCGAAAGCCACCCCGGCGTCAGCCCCAGCGTGCCCGAAGCGACGCACGGTTTTGTCTTCAACCACTCCATGCTGCGCATCAAGGACCCGGCAGTGTCGCTGGCCTTTTACACCGGCGTCATGGGCATGCGCGTTTTGCGCAAGCTTGATTTCCCGGAAATGAAGTTTTCGCTCTACTTTTTGCACCGCGCAAGCGAGGGCGAAAGCGCACCCGAGGACGTGGGCGAGCGCACCGCATGGACCTTCGCCCAGCGCGGAATTTTGGAGCTGACCCACAACTGGGGCACCGAGGCCGACCCCGACTTCAGATACCACGACGGCAACGCACAGCCCCAGGGCTTTGGCCATATCTGCTTTTCGGTGCCCGACCTGGACGCGGCCACCGCTTGGTTTGACCAAAACCAGGTCACGTTCGTCAAGCGCCCCGACCAGGGCAAGATGAAAGACGTGGCCTTTATCAAAGACCCAGACGGCTACTGGATCGAGATTGTCGAACCCGCCCGCCTGAAAAATCTGGGACGCTAAGGCCATGCGCACATTGTCTTTCTCACGCGCCGGGGCGCAGGGTAAAGCTGCGTTGCTGCTGGGCCTGGGCCTGGGCTTGCTAACCATGCAGGCGCAGGCCAGTGAGGCACTGGCGCGCAAGAACGACTGCCTGGGCTGCCACGCCGTGGCGACCAAACTGGTGGGCCCCGCCTTCAAAGATGTGTCTGCCAAGTACGCTGATCAGCCCGATGCAAAAGCCAATTTGGTACAAAGCATTCGCAATGGTGGCGTGGGCAAATGGGGCGACTTGCCCATGCCCGCACACCCCAAACTCTCGGACGCAGATGCCAAAAAACTGGCCGCCTGGGTGCTGGGTCTCAAGTAAACATGCAGTACCTCCACACCATGGTCCGGGTGACCGACTTAGACGCTTCGCTGCATTTCTACCGGGATGCCTTAGGCCTTCAGGTGCTGAGCGTGCGCGAGGTGCCGCAAGGTCGCTTCACACTCGCCTTTCTGGCCGCACCCGGCAACAGCAGCGCGCAGGTGGAGCTGACCTACAACTGGGACCCGGAAAACTACACCGGCGGTCGCAACTTTGGCCACCTGGCCTATGCGGTGGACGATATTTATGCCACCTGCGCGCGTCTACAAGCGCACGGCGTGGCCATCGTGCGCCCGCCACGCGACGGCTACATGGCCTTTGTGCGCTCGCCCGACCAGATTTCTATTGAGCTGCTGCAACGCGGCGGGCCGCTGCCCGCCGCCGAACCCTGGGTGTCCATGCCCAACATCGGCACATGGTGAGCGCCACCACAAATCTATGCGCTGTCTGGCCCGGCCACCATGCGGTGGCGCATCTACCCGGTTCGCTGCCCATGGGCGGCGTAGTGCCCATGACGCCGGTGCATGCTTTCGATTCCCCGCCCGCCGCCCTGGAACTTGGCGAACAGCCGTCGTTGCGTCCCGTGCGCCATGACATTGAACTTGGCGGCTTGCTGGCCTTTGTGATTGACCAGGTGGTAACCCCTTCTGAGGCCGACGCCATCGTGGCCGCCACCGAACAACTGGGCTACCGCGACGAAGCGCCCGGCATCGCCACACCGCCGGGCATGCGCATGAACAAATCGGTGCATTGGGTGGCGGACGAAGCGCTCATGGCGCCTATGTTTTCCCGCATCGCCCATTTGCTGCCACCGGTGTTGCACGGTGCGCCGCTTTTTCCCGCGTTCAGCCGCCGTCTGAACATGTACCGCTACGACGCCAACGATGTGTTCAACCGCCACACCGACGGCAACTGGCCGGGCTACAGCCTGAGTGCAGACCGAAGCTCCATGGAGGAGTGGCCGCCAAACTTACGCTCAGGCCTGACCATGCTGCTCTACCTCAACGGCCCGGCGGACGGCGTACAGGGCGGCAGCACGCGCCTGTTTGGCCCGCAAGGCTTGCAGGTGGATGTGGCGCCAGTCAAAGGCGCGGCACTGTTTTTTCGCCATGGCTTTGACTTGGACTCGGTGGTCCACGAGGGCTGCCGCGTTAAGGGCAGCGTGTCGAAATATGTGGCGCGGGTGAATGTGATGTACGGCGGCGTCTAGCAGTAGCTGCGCGGCGCGCCCAAGGGCGGCACCTACAATGCCAGAACGCTCGTTTAACGCATTAGCGCCTCTCTTTCCATGCCGCCTCTTCACATCCCTTTCTCCGCGCAGACTGGGGCTTGGGGCGACAGCCTGCCATCGTGAACATTCTCGTTTTCTCCCATGTGACTGCAGCGACCTTGAAGGAAAACCTGGGCAAGGCCGAATACAGTTATTTTTTTGTTCTGGAGCGCTTTCTACCGGCGCTACAGCGGCTAGGCACGGTAACGGTGATTGCGGACCCCAAAACGGAGGTTGATCGCACGTACGCTGCTTCCAAAGCGCGCCAAGAAGACTGCGTTTTTCTGTGCTTCTCGCCGCCCAACAAGGCGCCTATTGGACTTGCATGCCCCACCTTGTGTGTGTTCGCTTGGGAGTTTGATACCCTGCCTACGGAGGTTTGGGACGGCGACCCTCGCCAAGACTGGAGAACCGTGCTGGCTGACCACGGTCGAGCGATTACGCTTTCTCGGCATACGAGGCGCGTTGTTCAAGAAGCAATGGGCCCGGACTTTTCCGTCGCTGCCATCCCGGTTCCCACATTCGACCGCTTCGCACGGCAAGCTTGGCAGGGGCGCCAGCCTCCAAAAGGCAGCCGCACACTGCGCGTCCGTGGCACGGTGGTCGACAGCCGAGATTACGAGATCACGCCCGAAACATTTACTTGCACGGCTCCATTAAGTCGCTCTTGCTCCGAGGGCTGGGATGGTGCGCGACGCGAACTGCACTTTGTGCAAGGTCAGGAGGCCAGCGGCTACCTGGGTGGCTTTTATGCGCCTGAGCCCTGGGGCACCTGGTCCAGGATCGGGGCGCCGTGGGTCATGCTGCCC
>JARXAU010000131.1 GCA_029865675.1 Rhodoferax sp. | reverse complement strand
TTGTATGGCTTTGGCAATATGGTGGTGGCTGACACACTGGCCGCATGGCTCAAGTGCTTTGCCACCGTGGCGGTAATGGTCACCCTGGTTTACGGCAGGCCCTATGCGGCCACGCGCGACATGCTGCGCGGTGGCGAATTGTTTACCTTGGGTCTGTTCGCGCTACTGGGCATGTTCATCATGATCTCGGGCAATAACTTCATCATCATTTACATGGGACTGGAGCTGCTCACGCTGTCGAGCTACGCCCTGGTGGCCTTGCGTCGGGACCA
This sequence comes from Rhodoferax sp., assembly GCA_029865675.1. Classification (GTDB taxonomy): domain Bacteria; phylum Pseudomonadota; class Gammaproteobacteria; order Burkholderiales; family Burkholderiaceae_C; genus Allorhodoferax. The sequence goes on along the minus strand of JARXAU010000131.1, from coordinate 11,109 downwards.
TGGCGCTGCGATCGAGGCTGCCATGAAGTACTTTGTCCTCGGTGCAATGGCATCGGGCTTTTTACTCTACGGCATGTCTATGCTCTACGGAGCGACCGGTTCGCTGGATATCAATGACGTGTTTAAGGCGATCGTTTCAGGCCAGGTGCGCCACCAAGTGCTGGTTTTTGGACTGGTGTTTATCGTGGCCGGTCTGGCCTTCAAGCTGGGCGTGGTGCCGTTTCACATGTGGGTTCCCGATGTCTACCAGGGCGCGCCAACAGCCATTACCTTGATGATTGGCGGTGCGCCCAAGCTGGCTGCTTTTGCAGTCACCATGCGCTTGTTGGTCGAAGGCATGCTGCCCTTGGCCATCGACTGGCAGCAAATGCTCATGGTCTTGTCGATTGCCTCGCTGTTTTTGGGCAATCTGGCGGCCATCGCCCAGACCAATATCAAGCGCATGCTGGCGTTTTCCACCATCTCGCAAATGGGTTTTGTGCTCATTGGCGTCATGTCGGGCGTGGTGGGTGGCGACACCATCACGGCGGCCAACGCTTATAGCTCGGCCATGTTTTATGTGATTACCTATGTGCTCACCACGCTGGCGGCCTTCGGGGTGATCATGCTTCTGGCCCGTGATGGTTTTGAGAGCGAGGAGATAGCCGACTTTGCTGGCTTGAACCAGGTCAGCCCGCTTTATGCCGGTGTGATGGCAGCTTGCATGTTCTCCATGGCCGGCATTCCGCCCATGGTTGGCTTCTACGCCAAGCTGTCGGTCTTACAGGCTTTGCTGGTGTCGGGCCAGCCCATGCAGATTGGTGTGGCGGTGTTTGCCGTGATGATGTCGCTGGTCGGTGCCTTTTACTACCTGCGCGTGGTTAAGGTGATGTACTTTGACGAGCCGCTAACTGTGAGCCCCGTGGTGGCCAGCACCGGCGTGCGCCTGGTTTTGGGTGTGAACGGCGCGCTGGTGCTCTTGCTGGGCATTTTCCCCGCCGGACTGATGGCCTTGTCGGCGCAGTCTATTCTGCAAATGCTGGGCACTTGACCCCAAAAGCCTCAGCAAGCAGGCCTTCGTGATGGGTTCCACCTTGCCTGATGCCCACTTGCGCGAGACCCTGCACTCCAGGCAAGAGCTGTTTAAAGGCAAGTTCCTCCACGCTTTGCGCGACCAAGTCACCATGCCGGATGGCAAGTTGGCCGGCCGCGAATATGTGGTGCACCCCGGCGCGGTGATGGTGGTTCCCATGGATGTTGATGCAGCCGGTGAGGTGCGACTGGTGTTGGAGCGCCAGTTTCGTTACCCCGTGGGGCAGGTGATGGTCGAGTTTCCTGCGGGCAAGCTCGATGCGGGCGAGACCGTTTTGGCCTGCGCCCAACGGGAGTTACAAGAGGAGACCGGCTACCGCGCCACCGAGTGGGCGCGCGCTGGTGTGATGCACCCGGTCATTGCGTACTCCACCGAGTTCATCGACGTTTGGTTTGCGCGCGGCCTGACTTTGGGTGTGCGTGCACTCGATGAGGGCGAATTTTTGGATGTGTTTACCGCCAGTCCTGCGGAGCTGCTGCAATGGTGCCGCGATGGGCGGGTCACCGACGCCAAGACCTTGGTGGGTGCCCTGTGGCTGCAAAACGTGTTGTCCGGCGCCTGGACGCTGGACTGGCAGACGCCGCCATGAGGGTCCTGGACCTGCAATGCGCCCGGGGCCACGCCTTTGAAGGCTGGTTTGCCTCAGAGGATGACTTTGTGGCGCAAAACGGCCGCGCCCTGGTGCATTGCCCGCTGTGCGGCGACGCCGAAGTGCACAAAAAGCTAAGCGCACCCCGCCTGAACCTGCGGTCAAGCCGCAGTGCCCCGGCCGAGGAAGCGCCGACTGAAACTGCGGTGGCCTTGCCTTCGACCGCGCGCCAAGCATCGCCCGAAAAATGGGCTGCCTGGCTGGAAATGTCACGCGAGTTGGTAGCCAACACCACGGACGTGGGCGACCGCTTTGCCGACGAGGCCCGCAAAATCCACTACGGTGACGCCCCAGAGCGCGCCATTCGCGGCCAGGCCAGCGCGCAAGAAACGCGCGAGCTGCTGGAAGAAGGCATTGCGGTACTGCCCTTGTTGCTGCCCGAAGCCGCGAAAAACACCTTGCAATAGCAGCTTGCAGTAGCAGCGCCCACGTTCGGGCCGAGCGCCTGCGCAGCCGACCATGAAGATGGCGCGCCGCAGCCTTAGCCCAGTGTCGCCAAATCAATCACAAAGCGGTAGCGCACATCGCTTTGCAAAATGCGCTCGTAGGCCGTGTTGATCTGGTCCATGGCGATGATTTCGATGTCAGAGACGATGCCGTGCGCGGCGCAAAAGTCCAGCATTTCCTGGGTTTCGCGGATGCCACCGATGAACGAGGCCGATACGCTGCGCCGCTTGAGCATCAGGCCAAAAGCGTTGAACGAGATGGAGGTGTCCGGGATGCCCAAGATGACCAAATTTCCGTCGCGTTGCAGCAGGTTGATGTAGGCGTCGTAGTTCAGATTGGCCGACACGGTGTTCATGATCAGGTCAAACGTGCCCGCCAGCCGTTTGAAAGTCTCGGGGTCTTTGCTGACCGCAAAGTGGGTGGCACCCAGGCGCAGCGCGTCGGCGCGTTTGTCTTCCGAGGTGCTCAGCACGGTGACCTCCGCACCCATGGCCGCAGCAATTTTGACCGCCAAGTGGCCCAGGCCACCCAGGCCCACCACCGCCACCCGGCTGCCTTTGCCCACTTTCCAGTGCCGCAGCGGTGAATAGGTGGTGATGCCCGCGCACAGCAGCGGTGCGGCGGCTGCTGGGTCCATGTGGGGTGAAATTTTGAGCACATAGCCTTCGTCCACCGTCATGCATTTGGAATAACCGCCATAGGTGGGCGTTTTGCCATCGCGCTCCAAGCCGTTGTAGGTGCCGACCCGGCCATTGCAAAACTGCTCCTCGCCCGCTTGGCACTCGCTGCAGCCCCGGCACGAGTCCACCAAGCAGCCCACGCCGACGATGTCGCCCACCTGGTGGCGGGTCACGGCGCTGCCCACGCGGGTGACTTTGCCCACCACCTCGTGGCCTGGCACCATGGGGTACATGGGCCGTGGCAACTGCCCGCGCGAGAGGTGAATGTCGGTATGGCACACCCCGCAGTACAGGATGTCAAACACCACGTCATAAGCACCGGGCTCGCGCCGCTCAATGTTCAGGGGCGTGATGGGCGAGGTGGCGCTTTGTGCGCCATAGGCTTTGGTTCGTAGCATGGGTGTCTCCGGCGGTAGGGCGGTATGGCCAAGCCGCCGATGCTACGGGCTTTTCTACCGCACCGGGTCGTTGCGCCAGTGCGCAGGTGTCACGCAGGTGCGCCAATGGCGAGCCTGTGATTCGCCTCACAAAGTTTTCGCACGAGTCTCCCCACAATGAACTCATTCGCTTAGTTGGAGCACGCCATGAAAACCCGCTTTGTCGCCACCTTGCTGGTCGGTGCCCTCGTCCCCTGGGCCTATGCAGCCGACCCCGATACGCCGCTCGCGCCCAAAGCCCAGTTTGCGGCAGACAACCGGTCGGCTGCGCTGCGCTACACCAACGACAAATCGTTGTGCCGCGACGAGGCCAACTCCGGCGCACGCCTGCAATGCCGCCGCGATGCCAAAGCGGAATATGACAAAGCCTCGGCGGAGGCCCGTGCGCGCTTGGCAAGCACCAGTCCGGGGGGGGCTGCTGCAGTGACCGCACCCGCGAAAGCAGCACCGCTATGCCAAGACTGCGGGCGGGTGCTGTCGGTGGCCGTGACCGAGAAAGCGGGGGAGGGCAGTCCACTGGGCATGATTGCCGGCGGCTTGGGCGGCGCGCTCCTGGGTAACCAGGTAGGCGGCGGCACAGGCAAAGACCTGGCCACGATTGCCGGCGCATTGGGCGGCGCCTATGCCGGCAAGATGATCGAGGAAAAGGTAAGAACCCAAACCGTCTGGACCGTGAGCGCCCACTTTGGCGACGGCAGTCAGCGCAACTATGAATTCAGCCAAGACCCTGGCTACAAGGTCGGCGACGCGGTGAAAAAGACTGGCGACACCCTGACCCGCTGAACCGTTAAACCACTAAACCACTAAACCACTAAACCCTTATCGGGTCGCGCTTGGTCGCTGCCCTTGCCAGCGCGCTCAGGCGTTGAACTGCAGTGCCGCCAGCCCCGCGTACACACCCCCACGCGCCACCAGCTCGGCGTGCGTGCCCTGTTCCACCAGCACGCCGTGGTCCAGCACCACAATCAAGTCGGCCTTTTGCACCGTGGCCAGGCGGTGGGCAATGACCAGCGTGGTGCGGTTGCGCATGGCGGACTCCAACGCGGCTTGCACCATGCGCTCGCTTTCCGCGTCCAGGGCGCTGGTGGCCTCATCGAGCAGCAGCAGCGGCGGGTTTTTCAGCATGGCGCGGGCAATCGCAATGCGCTGGCGCTGGCCGCCCGAGAGGCGCAAACCCCGCTCGCCCAAAAAGGTGTGGTAGCCCTCAGGCAGCTCGGTGATGAAATCGTGCGCAAACGCGGCCTCGGCGGCTTGCTGTACCTCGGCGTCGGTGGCGCTGGGGCGGCCGTAGCGGATGTTCTCTAGTGCGCTGCTGGAAAAAATCACCGCGTCTTGCGGCACGATGCCAATGCGCTCGCGCAGGTCAGCCAGCGCCAGCTCGTGCGTGGCCACGCCGTCGAGCACAATGCGCCCGGCCTGGGGGTCATAAAAGCGCAGCAGCAGCTGGAACACCGTGCTCTTGCCCGCGCCGCTGGGGCCGACGATGGCCACCGTCTGGCCGGCCTGCACATCCAGCGTGAAACTCGACAAAGCCAGTTGCGAGGGCCGCGAGGGGTAGCGGAAATCGACCGCTTCAAAGCGCACCGCGCTGCCCGCTTGCGGCAAGGGCAAGCGCACCGGCTGGGCCGGTGAGGCAATGGGCGACTGGGTGTGCAGCAGCTCCATCAGGCGTTCGGTGGCGCCTGCGGCGCGCAGCAAATCGCCGTACACCTCGCCCAGCACCGCAAATGCGCTGGCCAGCAAAATCACATAAACCACCGTCTGGCCCAAGTCGCCCGCCGTCACGCGCCCAGCCACCACCGCCTGCGTGCCCTGGTACAGGCCCCACAAAAGTGCCGCAGAGGTAGCGATGATGATGAAGCCCACCAGCACCGAGCGCGCGCCGCTGCGGCGCACGGCGGTGTCGAAGCCGTTTTCGGTGGAGGTAATAAAGCGAGCGGATTCACGCTCTTCGGCGGTGTAGCTTTGCACCACCGGAATCGCGTTGAGCACCTCAGCGGCAATGGCGCTGGAGTCGGCAATGCGGTCCTGGCTGGCGCGCGAGAGCTTGCGCACCCGCCGGCCAAACCACACGCTCGGCACCACGATCAGCACCACCACCACCAGCACCTGCAACATGACCACGGGGTTGGTCCAAATCAGCACCGACAAAGCGCCAGCACCCAGCACCAGGTTGCGCAGGCCCATGCTCAAGGACGAGCCCACCACGGTTTGCACCAGCGTGGTGTCAGCCGACAGGCGCGAGAGCACTTCGCCCGTCTGCGTGGTCTCAAAAAACTCCGGGCTTTGGTGCAGCACGTGGTGGTAGACCGCGTTGCGAATGTCGGCAGTCACCCGCTCACCCAGCCAGCTCACCATATAAAAGCGCAGCGCCGAAAACACACCCAGCGCCGTGGCCACACCAAACAGGGCCACAAAGTGCTCCCGCATGGCCATCATCTGATCGCCCTTGTCGCCCTGCACCAGGCCACCGTCAATCAGCATGCGCAGCGCCACCGGAAACGCCAGCGTGGCCGTGGCCGCCATCACCAAAAACACCAGCGCCAGACCAATGCGAGCGCGGTAAGGACGCAAAAACGGCAGCAAGCCGGTGAGTGATTTGGGGCTTTTGGATTTGGGGCGTTCAGTGGTCATGGGGTTCAAGTGGGGCGGGCGCAGCAAAGGGCAAGACGCTGCACCCTCCTATTGTCGTGCCTGCCAAACGCGACCCCCGCCGAGCCATGGCGGCGCCTTGGCTCACAGTTTCAGGGGCGCTGCGTAACCCGTCATTTCCAGGTAGCCCCGGCCCACTAGCTGCTGCTGGCTGTCAACAAGCTCGCACAAGCCCTCCCAGTACACGGCACCGGTGGAGTTACGGCTGTCTAGCTCTTGCGCGTCAAACACTGCCTGCACGGTGTAAGTGCCCAAGGAGGTGCTCACACGCCATTGCACCGGATAGCTGGCCTGGGTGCGCGGGCTGCGCCACAGGCGTTCGGGCTCAAACACCACCTCGCCCGGCTGAAAGTTCACAGCCCGCGCGCCCTGGCGAAACGAGCCTCCTGCCCACAGTGCGCTGCCGTCCTTGCGCCGCAGCCTAAAAGCGGTGAGCGCGCTGCCATTGAGCAGGTTGATGCCTATCCAGTCCCAGCCCAAGGCATCGGGGTGCAAGAGCGCGTCGCTCCATTCCTGGTCCAGCCAGGCGCGGCTATCGGCGTCGAGCACTTTGCGCTTGCCTTTGAGGCTGATCTCGCCTTCCGTTCGCAGTTGCGGGCGGCTGTAGTAGTAGCTGAATTGCGCCGCGTCTGGCCCCTTGCGCGAGCGGCCCTGCTCGCCTTGCAAAAGCAAGGGCTGCGTGTCGGTAAAGCGCAGGTCCAGCGCAAAGTCGGCCGCGCGCACCTGGGCGCGCAAGACGCCTTCGGGCGTGCGCAGCAGCGACCAGTCGCGCAGCACCACGCCGGTGTCGTTCATGCGGGCCCAGGCCACATCCGCCGGGTTGGCGCCGCCCGGCACGCCCGACCAGCGGGCAATGCGCTGGTCCGACCACAGCACCTTGCCCGCCACATCGCTCACCGCTGCGTGCGCAAACAGCAGTTGCTTGGCGGCCAATGCCGAATCCAGCCCTTGGGTAGAAGCCACTCGGCGCCTAAAGAAGGTGATCTGAAAGCCTAGCGCCGCCACCTGGCCCGCCACATTGGCGTAGCCAGTGACATACCACCACTCGGTCTGAAAGTCGGGATGGGCGCCGGCGTCGCGAGGGAAGGCGAGAGGGTTGGCAAGGGGCTTGGCCGGCCGATCCACGGCAGCGCGTGCTGCGCCCGGCAGGCAAGCCACCGTGGCGGTGACCAGACTTGCTTGCGTGAGCAGGCGGCGGCTCAGGAGCGGGAGGGGCATGGTTTTGTGTCTCTGAAACAGAGTATTTTGACCGCCTAGGCTCTCCGGTCGTTGGGGAGCGACCAGGTGGCGTTGCCAAATGCCGATTGGGTTTAGGTTCGCACAACGCCCGGCCCTAGGCGATGTCGCGACTGGCATGCCACTGCGGTTCGGCATCCTAAAAAACTCAACGGGGTGTCACTTGAGAACTTTCCAGCAAGCTCGGCATGCGCTGCAACTGCTATCCTCAAAACCCGATTCCCATCCCCGAAAGGCGCACCATGCACCCGACCTCCAAGATCGCGCTAGTCACCGGCGCTGGCACCGGCATAGGCCGCGCCGTGTCGCTGGCGCTGCTGGCTGACGGCTACACCGTAGTGCTGGCTGGTCGGCGCCTAGAGCCACTCGAAGAAGTGGCGCGCACTGCGGACAACGATCGCGCCCACCCGTTTAGCGCCGACGTGGGCCAGCCCGAGGCCGTAGACCGCCTGTTTGCCATGGTCAAAGAACGCTTTGGCCGCTTGGACCTGCTGTTCAACAACGCCGGCGTCTTCACCCCAGCGGTGCCCATCGAAGACCTCTCGTTTGCGCACTGGCAGGCCGCGCTCAGCGTCAACCTGACCGGCTCGTTTTTGTGCGCTCAAGGCGCCATCCGGCTGATGAAAGACCAGGCGCCCCAGGGCGGGCGCATCATCAACAACGGATCGATTTCGGCGCACGCGCCCCGGCCCAACTCGGCGCCTTATACGGCCACCAAACACGCCATAACCGGCTTGACTAAGTCGATTTCTTTGGACGGGCGCAAGTACAACATTGCTTGCGGCCAAATTGACATTGGCAACGCCATGACCGAGCTGGCCGCACCCATGGCGCGCGGCGTGCCCCAGGCGCATGGCGGCGTTGCGGTGGAGCCCATGATGGACGTGCGCGAGGTGGGCGACGCGGTGTTGCACATGGCGAACTTGCCCTTGTCTGCCAACGTGCAGTTCATGACCCTGATGGCGACCAAGATGCCCTATGTCGGGCGCGGCTAGGCGCGTATTCGCTGCGCCCGTATTCCATGAATGAGGCGCTAAAGGCGCCACCGGCAACACAGGCGCACCGAGTACCGCAGATTCCCAAAGTCCTGCCGCCGCCCCACGCGGTGTCTCGGCTGCGCACTGCGCGTCTGGCGCGCAGCTCCAAGCCGTTTTTGGCGCGCGGCGGCATCAAGGGCGTGCGCTGCCCTGGCTGCCGCCTAGTGCCTAGCCACTGCTTGTGCGGTCTGGGCTTGTTGCAAAGCACGCGCGCGGGCGTGTGTCTGTTAATGGCGGACATCGAACCGCTCAAACCCAGCAACACCGGCTGGCTGGTGGCCGACGTGGTGGCCGACACTTTTGCCTATAGCTGGTCGCGCACCGCTACCGACCCAGCACTAGTAGCCCTGCTGGCCGACCCGCAGTGGCAGCCCTATGTGGTGTTTCCGGGCGAATTTGTGCGGCCTGAGCGCGTGGTGCACACGGTGGCGCAGCAGGCCAATAGCCCGAGCGGTAAACGACCGCTGTTCATCCTGCTAGACGCCACCTGGGCCGAGGCGCGCAAGATGTTTCGCAAAAGCCCCTACCTGGACGCGCTGCCGGTGCTCAGCCTGGAGCCAGCGCAAATTTCCCGCTACCAGCTGCGCCGCTCGCGCCGCGACGACCACTTTTGCACCAGCGAGGTGGCCGCGTTGTGCCTGGAGCTTGCGGGCGACGTGCCCGCTGCGCACACGCTAGAGGCGTATCTGGACGTCTACACCCACCACTACCTGCGCGCCAAACAGCAGTTGCCGCCAGACCGCGAGGGGGGCGCACATTGGAGCTTGGTGTGTGGTGGGGCAGCGCCGGGCAGCCGGGTGGCCGATTAGCCCGTAAGGGTTTTAAGCACCTATCTCAGCAATCATCTCAATCTCCACACACGCGCCCATGGGGATTTGTGCCACGCCAAAGGCGCTGCGGGCGTGGGCGCCTTTGGTAGCGCCAAATATTTCGCCAATGAGTTCGCTCGCGCCATTGGTCACCAGGTGCTGCTCGGTAAAGCTGCCGGTGGAATTGACCAGGGACATGAGTTTGACGATGCGGGTGACGCGGTTGAGGTCGCCTACGGCGGCATGCAGCGTGCCCAAAAGGTCAATGGCGATGGCGCGCGCGGCAAGCCTGCCTTCGGCGGTGTCCATGTTGGTACCGAGCTGGCCGACCCAGGCCTTGCCGTCTTTTTTGGCGATGTGGCCGCTTAAAAAGACCAAGTTGCCGGTTTGCACAAAGGGCACGTAGGCGGCGGCGGGCGTGGCTACGGGGGGCAGGGTGATGTTCAATGCGGCGAGGGTGTCGTAGATGTTCATGGCAAAAGGGCTCGGTCAAAAAGTCGTGGAGGACGGGGTGGAGGCGGGTGACCGGATCATAAGATGGGCTATGCCGCCCCTACCTGTCCTTCGAGCCTATCGCGCGCCACGCCTGGAATGGCTGGCGCTGGCTGCTCTGGGCGGCGCAGCCCTGCAGCTGCAGCAAGCGGCCTTATGGCCTTGGGCGCATTACGCGCAGTTGTTGGGTGCCTGTCTTGCTGCTTGGAGGCTGCTGCTGTGGGCGCGCCTGGCGCGTCGCCGGGCTGGCGGTGTGCTTGCACTACCCGCCCCGTGGGTTGTCGTGGTAGCTGGCTTGCTATGGGCGGTGCGCAGCGCCGCTGTGGTGGCGGCCTGTGCAGTTGCCGCGTACGCGCTGGTGGGCTTGCGCGCCAGTCTGTTTGACGCCCACCGCCTGAACCCGGCGCTGGAGGGGCGCGATGTGCAGGTCGTCGGCGTGGTGCGCGACCTCACCCAAAGCAAGCCCTCGGGTCTGCGCTTTCGGCTGCAGGTGGAGTCGGCCCTGTTGGACGGCCAGCCCGTAGTGCTGCCACCGCGCCTGGACGTGGCTTGGTACAAGGGCCCGGCGCCACGGGGCGCGGGTGGCGAGTTGGCCGACTGGGAGCTGCAGCGCCAGCCGCAAAACCTGCAGCCCGGCGAGCGCTGGCAGTTCACCGTGCGCGTCAAGGCGCCCCACGGCAGCCGCAACCCACAGGGCTTTGACTATGAACTGTGGCTGTGGGAACAAGGCGTGCAGGCTACGGGCTACGTGCGCTCAGGCGCGCGCGACGCCCCACCGGCGTTGCGGGGCAGCACCTGGAATTACCCTCTTACATCGCTACGCCAAGCGGTTCGCACGCGCATCCTGGCTCAGGTGCCAGATGCGCAGGCGGCGAGCCTGATTGCGGCGCTGGTGGTGGGCGACCAGGCGGCCATTGAGCGCGCCGATTGGGACGTGTTTCGGGCCACGGGCGTGGCGCACCTGGTCAGCATCTCAGGCTTGCACATCACCATGTTCGCCTGGGGCGCGATGGCGTTGGTGGGCTGGGGCTGGCGGCGTTCCCAGCGCTTGTGCCTGTGGCTGCCTGCCAGCTCGGCGGCGCTGTGCGGCGGGCTGCTGCTGGCGCTGGCCTACGCCCTGTTTTCGGGCTGGGCCCTGCCTGCGCAACGCACCTGCCTCATGCTGGCTGTGGTGGCGTTTTTGCGACTGGCAGGGCTGCGCTGGCCTTGGCCGCACGTGTGGCTGTTGGCGTTTTGCGCGGTAGTGGCCAGTGACCCGTGGGCGCTGCTGCAGCCGGGGTTTTGGCTTAGTTTTGTGGCGGTGGGCGTGTTGATTGCAAGTGACTCGGCTCGGCCGCGACCAGCGTCTGCGCAGTTCACCCGTTCGGGGGGTGGGCATGCTTTGGACGCAGACCCCAGGGACGCACTGGACACCGTGGGCCTGCCGCCCCCGCCTGCGTCCAGTGCCCTACCGGGCTGGCGACGGGCGCTGGGCGCGGGATTGCAGCGCTTGGGCGCAGGCTTGCGGTCGCTTTCGGGCGAACAATGGACGATCACGCTGGCCTTGGCACCGCTGACCTTGCTGCTATTTGGCCAGGTGTCGGTGGTCGGTTTGGTGG
>JARXAU010000087.1 GCA_029865675.1 Rhodoferax sp. | reverse complement strand
TCTTTGGCATGTCCGCTGGAAGGAGCATCTGATGACCGCCACCCCTAAAGTCCTGTGCGCGATCTACACGCGCAAGTCCACCGAAGAAGGCTTGGACCAAAACTTCAACTCGCTGGATGCCCAGCACGACGCCTGCGCCAATTACATTGCCAGCCAAAAGTCTGAGGGCTGGATGATGCTCAAGGACCGGTACGACGACGGCGGCTTCTCCGGCGGCACGCTTGAGCGCCCGGCCATTAAGCGCCTGCTCGAAGACGTCCGTAAGGGCCTGGTGAACACCATCGTGGTCTACAAGATCGACCGGCTGTCACGGTCGCTTGCCGACTTTGCCAAACTGGTCGAACTGTTTGATCAGTACAAGGTGACCTTTGTGTCGGTCACCCAGTCCTTCAACACCACCACCTCCATGGGGCGGTTGACGCTCAACATCCTGCTCTCCTTTGCACAGTTTGAACGCGAACTGTCCGGAGAGCGGGTGCGCGACAAGATTGCGGCCTCCCGCAAGCGTGGCATATGGATGGGCGGCATGCCAGCCCTGGGCTATGACGTGGTGGAACGCAAGCTGGTGGCCAATCCGCAGGAGTCGGCCATCATCCAAGAGATGTTCTCCCGCTTTGCCGCGACGCCATCGATGTCCACCATCGTCAAAGACCTGCGCAAACGCGGCATCACCTCCAAGTCCTGGACAACGTCCAAGGGTGTCGAACGCCAAGGCAAGCTGATCACCAAGGGCGCGGTCTACAAGATCTTCAGCAACCCGGTCTACATTGGCATTGCTGCCTACAAGGGACAGCACTTCCCCGGCGAGCATGACGGCATCATTACTCAGGAGCTTTGGGACTCGGTGCAGACGCACCTCAAAAACGGCACATCCATGAATAAGGCCAGGCTGGCCGGACGTGGCAGCGCGCCGTCCCTACTGCGAGGGTTGCTGTTTTCTGAGCAAGGACGGGCCTTCACGCCGGGTTGGACGCGCAAGCAGCACAAGACCTACCGCTATTACATCAACACCGACTCGATCAAGATCGGCAAGGAAAGCTGCGACATCTGCCGCATCCCTGCCGGTGAGATCGAACAGGTGGTGGTTGAAAAGATGCGGGGCATCCTGCGCTCACCCGAGGTGTTGGCCCACGCGGTACGTGAAGTCAACACGCAACGCCCCACGGTGGAAGAAACGCATGCTGTTGGCGCATTGCAGTCCATCGACGCGATCTGGGAGGAGTTGTTTCCGGCTGAGCAGGCCAAAGTCCTGCACACCCTGGTTGAACGCATCACGGTGCGCAAGAGCGGCATCACCATCAAGTGGCACGACAAAGGCTTGAGCAAACTTCTGCGCGACACACTCGAACCACAAAAAGAACTGGAGGCAGCATGAGCAACGAGACAGAAGCGGGTTTCACCACCGAGATACCGATGACTTTTCGCAGGCGCGGTGGCAAGGCCGTTATCGTGCTGCCAGACGGTTCGCGGGCCATTGAGCGACGTGAAGCACTGATTGACAACGCCATGGTCAAACTGTTGGCGCGCGGCCACCGCTGGCATCGCAAACTATTTGACGGCACCCACGCTTCAATTGAGGACATGGCCAAGTACGAAAACATCAGCCCATCGTTTGTGAGCCGCATCCTGCGCCTGGCCTACTTGTCACCCACCGTCGTCGAAGCCATCTTGGACGGTAAGTACCCAGCGCATCTGACGATGAAGGACCTGATGGAGCCGTTTCCAATGGATTGGTCTATGCAGGAGAAGATATTTTTGCGGCCAAAGTAGAAGCGAAAACGGCCTTCATATCTTGCGTGCCAACGCAAATCCGCACCATATGGATCTCCGGGTAGTCCTCAGTCCGACTCAGTAGGCCGTTGATGATGATTTCAGCAGACAACTCTGGTGGGAACTTGAAAACGCCAGTTCCGATCGCGGGCATGGCCATTGATTTGATTCCTGCTTCTTTGGCCACACGGAGAGTCTGAGCAACGGCAAGGTCGAGGTATTTCTCGGGGTGATCGTCATTTATGAAGCTGGCTGCCCTCGTGTGAATCACAAATGGGTTTGGCAGTTCAAAGCCGGGGGTCACAACCGCTTCACCCAGCGCGATTGGTGAATGGCGGCGGCAATACTGCTCAAGTTCTGGCCCGGCTGCCGTATGAATGGCACCGGCCACGCCTGATCCAAAGCGAAGATTTGCGTTGGCCGAATTAACTAGGGCATCGACATCAGGTTGCTGGACGATGTTGCCGATGACGATTTCAATCTGCATGAAGTTCAAGTACCTTAAAAATCGTCAAAGGCATTTCTGGATTTTTTGGAGCCGATCCCAAAGTCGTCGCTAGAGTTGTTGAAAACGGCTCCAAGTCCAGTGGCCGTGCTGCCCATGCGGGTGCTGCCATCAGTGCTGAAGCTTCCCATCTGAGTGAAGACAGACCCATCTGACCCAACGGTGGTCGAGCCCATCTTCGTGTAGGTCGTGCCGTCAGACGAGACGCTGGTGGTGTCTGAGACCTTTTGCAAGGTTTCACCGGTGTCGGACACAGCGAATCGCCCCAATATTTGCCAAAAAGACATGTTCATCTCCTAAAAGTGATGATTTAGGGCCGAGCGACTGACCACCCTAAGTCAGATCGTAATCCAAAGCTCACCTAGTGAGCCTATTGACAAGCAAAATTTACGAACCCTTGTTGTTGGGTTGAAAATTTTGCACTATTATGATCATATTTTCCATCAATTGGCACAACTCATGTCTACTAGCGCAGTCGAAGGCGGAATTCTCACGATCAGGGAAGTCGCAGACTACTTGAAGGTGACCGAGCGAACGATTTACAGGCTCGCGGCAGCCAAACAGATGCCCGCGTTCAAGATCGGCGGCAGTTGGCGATTCTCGCGCCAGGATATAGACAGCTGGATCAAGCAACAGTCAATGGAGGGGCTCGACGCTCGTGCTAACAACGAAATTGAGCCTCTGAAGCGATGACAAAACTTGATAAAAACAATCACCTAGAACGCTTTGGCTTCAGCTACGAGCGCGGTGGTGTTCATACAGCTAGAACAATGATGCTCGTTGAACTGCGGGCACTACTGACGTTCGTTGAAAAAACTGATGCGCCCAAAAGTGAATACCTCGACGCCATTCAAACAGCAAACTGCCTTGGCAAGCGATCTGGCAAAACACGCGTTTTAACCTTCAGACACCTGGTAGATCTTTATTCGCTTGATCCCAATCTTGCCTTGTTTCGCGCGCTGCGCTTTTTCTGGCAGCGTGATCTTGAAGGCCAGCCACTTTTAGCCGCATTGAGCGCCTATGCACGCGATCCGATTTTTCGTGCGACAGCGCCATTCATCCTCAATTTTCATGAAGGTGCCACTATTTCACGGGTCGCACTTGAGGAGTTCATAGATCACCAGGAGCCTGGTCGATTTAGCAAAGCCACCCTGAAATCAACTGCTCAAAATATCAACTCATCCTGGACCCAGGCGGGCCACCTGTCTGGCAGAGCACGAAAGATTCGTGAACGTTCGAGCGCTACGCCTGGTTCTGTTTCACTTGCGTTGCTTATGGGTTACCTCCGTGGCCTGCGCGGAGAGTCGCTTTTCAATAGCGAATACACCCGCTTGCTGGACTGTTCGTTCGACAAGACGATCGAGCTGGCAGAGGACGCTTCTCGCCGTGGATGGGTCTCGCTCAAGCGAGTTGGCCAGGTGGTCGAAGTCCTTTTTCCAAACTTGATAACTGCACAAGAAATGGAGTGGCTCCGTGAGCAGAATTAAGCGATTAACACAGTCATACAGTAAGTACGTCGCCGTGCCATGGCGCGATGACGCAGCAGCAGCACAGCGCGTCATATTCTGTGTTTACAACGAGACGGAAGAGTTGCGCTTGCGCGCCAAAGTTGATGAGTTCGAAATTGCTACGCGTGCCTCTGGCCATGAGTGGGCACTCTTTGACTTAACCGATTCCTTTCCCAATTGGCTTTCATCTCAACGGTATGCGAAGAGTTATTTCGAAAAGCCAAACCTCTTGTCAACTCTGCTGCCGAAGTACCTTGCCTTCATTGAAACTGAATTCGCCGCATTCTTGCAATCTAAAGAAGCCACCAACGATTTCGTGATCGCCATTAAAGGTGTTGGATCGCTTTTCGGTTTCTTAAAAGTCAAAGAGGTTGTGGACAAACTCGCGCCCATGGTCAAAGGCCGCCTGCTGGTGTTCTTTCCTGGCAGCTACGAAGACAACAACTACCGACTGTTAGATGGATATGACGGCTGGAACTACCTGGCTGTACCCATCACAGCCGACAAAGAATTCTGATTAAGGGGAACACAAATGCTCAATCGCGAAATTTATCAAAAAGATCCCTCCACTCGAAAATTAGTCAACGAGGGGGTGGCTAGCGTCAACGATGAAAAAACAAGCCAAGCACTCGCGGTTCTTAGATATGAATTGGAAACCTTCGTCTGCGATGGCCAGTATGAAAAGGGTCTGGTGCATATTCTTGAGACCTATCTGAAAAACATTGAGCAGTCTGAGCAACCGGCTGTATGGGTGAGCGGCTTCTATGGCTCTGGTAAATCACACCTGGTAAAGATGCTTCGTGCACTTTGGGTCGACAGCAGCTTCGACGATGGAGCAACTGCACGAGGCATTGCATCACTTCCCAAAAGTGTGAGTGACCAACTGAAAGAGCTCAGCACTCAAGCCAAAAGACACGGTGGTTTGCATGCTGCATCAGGGACGCTTGGATCTAGTTCGCGCGACAAATCGGTGCGGATGGCTCTGCTGGGCGTTCTTTTTAAATCGGTCGGGCTGCCGGAGCAATACCCCGTAGCCCGTTTTGTCATGTGGCTCCAACACGAAGGTATTTACGATGCAGTGCGCGGCCACGTAGAAAAAAGTGGCTTTGATTGGAACGAAGAGTTAGATAACTTTTATGTCGCTGAGGGTTTGCACGAGGCGCTGGTCAAAGCAAAGCCTAATCTCTTCACATCCACAGCGTCTTGCGTTGAAACGCTAAATAACTTGTATCCCTATGTGCAAGACGTCTCAAGCGGCGACATGCTCAAGGCTATTCGGCAAGCACTAACCAAAGACGGTAAGTTTCCTCTCACCTTGGTGGTTTTGGATGAGGTGCAGCAGTACATCGGTGAAGACAGCCAACGATCGATCGACGTTCAAGAAGTTGTTGAAGCCTGTTGCAAGAATATTGGGGCCAAGATGCTGTTCATGGGCACGGGGCAAACCGCTGTGACCGGAACATCTAATTTGAAAAAGCTCGAAGGACGCTTTACCGTTCGAGTCGAACTGTCTGACGCTGACGTGGACGCAGTGATTCGTAAAGTTATTTTGGCGAAAAAACCTGAAGCCAAAGCTTCAGTTGAGAAAGTGATGCAAACGAACTTGGGGGAGATCTCTCGTCACCTGTCGGGCACCACCATCGGTCATCGTCCAGATGACATTCAATTTTTCCCGCAAGACTACCCCATCCTTCCGGTGCGCCGCCGCTTTTGGGAGAACACCCTTAGAGTGCTTGACCAGACAGGAACGGACAGCCAACTGCGAAACCAGCTTTCCATGATCCACAAGGTCATCCAGACTAATGTGGATGCACCAGTTGGCAGCGTAGTGCCTGCGGATTACCTCTACTTTGATGCAGCTGACAAGCTACTTCAATCGCGTATTTTGCCGCGCAAAGTTCACGAGCGCACTATGGTCTGGATCAAGGGTACTGATGACCAGAGGCTCATGGCCCGCGCCTGCGGCTTGGTATTTTTGGTCAACAAGCTCGCAAGCAGCAACAACGAAATCGGCATCCATGCCAACCTCGACACCCTGGCTGATTTGTTGGTCGAAGACCTGACTCAGGGCTCTGGTGCACTGCGCAGCAAGCTGCCTGGCATCCTGGACAAATGTGAATTACTGATGAAGGTGGGCGATGAATATCGTATTCAAACCGAGGAAAGCGCCGCCTGGAACGATGAGTTTTTGAGCCAGCGCAGTAACTTGGCCAACGAAGCCCATCGTGTTGACGCTGAGCGCGACGATCGTATCCGCCGAAAGTTTGGTGAGTTGGTTCGTAAACTTTCACTCGCCCAAGGCACTTCTAAAGTGACTAGGGACATTTATCCCGTCTTTGATGCCCACCTACCATCAGATGCCAATGAAAAGGTATCAATCTGGGTTCGCGATGGCTGGAGCATCGATGAAAACTCAGTCCGGGCCGATGCACGACAAACAGGTAATCAGTCGCCGACTGTTTTTGTGTTTATCCCAAAGCGGTCTGCAGACGATCTGCGTCATTACCTGATCGACTTTAAAGCAGCCAGCGCCACACTGGACAAGCGAGGCGTTCCCAACACAGCAGAGGGCACAGAGGCTTACTCTGCAATGGACACCACCAAAAAGGCTGCAGAAGGCAAGATCAACGAGCTCTTGCAAGAAGCCTTTTCTGGTGCACGCGTTTTCCAAGGCGGCGGGAACGAAATTCTTGGTAATGATCTTCAAGCCATGGCGCTTGAGGCAGCCACCAATTCATTGCAGCGTCTTTATCCGCAATTCCACATCGCCGACCACGCCGGTTGGTCCAAGGTCTATGAAAAGGCACAAAAGGGTGCACCTGATGCATTAAAGAGCGTTGGCGATGACGGTGAACCCGCCAAGAACTCTGTTTGCAAGGCCATCTTGGCATTCATTGCTGGTGGCAAAAAAGGTATTGACATACGCAAAAACTTTGAAGGAGCCACTTATGGCTGGCCTGGCGATGCGGTCGATGGTGGCTTGCAAGTACTTCTCGTTGCTGGGCTGATCCGCGCCCAGGACGAGAGGGGTCAGACGATCGATCCGAAGGAGCTCGAGCGCAAAGTAATAGGCAAGACTATGTTCAAGGTCGAGTCGGCCACTGTGTCAGCAGCGCAGCGTATTCAGATTCGCAAAGTGCTTCAGAAGGTCGGCCTCACGGCAAAGCAGGGTGAAGAGCTCGCCTACGTGCCGCAGTTTTTGGTTAGCGCCCAGGAGTTGTCTAACCGTGCCGGTGGCGACGCTCCTCGGCCAGCACGCCCTACCACTGCCGGTCTGGAAGAAATACGCCTCACCGCAGGCAACGAGCAGCTCTTGGCTGTGTACAACCAACGTGACGACCTCAGCGCAGCAATCGATAAGTGGACAGAAGTCGCCGAGCGCATTGACAACCGCATGCCAGCCTGGAACACCTTAAAAAGACTTCTAGCTCAGGCCAATGGCTTGTCGGGTGCAGAAGTATTGCTGGCTCAGGTCACGCACCTGGAGCAGCAGCGCCAGTTGCTGGAAGATCCTGATCCCGTCACGCCGCTGGTATCCAACCTAACGCAGTTGCTGCGTGATGAGCTAAACCGGCTGCACACAGCCTACCAGACCCGCCACAAGAACGGCATGTCGCGCCTGGATGCCGACACCAACTGGAAGCAGTTGGAGCCAGAGCAACGCAACGGCCTGTTGGCCGCCCAGAAACTGACCCTCACCGACGCACCCAAGGTGCAAGTGGCCAACACCGACGATGTACTGTCCACGGTCGATAGTTTGTCTCTGTCGTCGTTCGCTGATCGTGTGGCCGCCATCGACTCGCGCTTTGACGCCGTGCTGGTGGCTGCAGCCGAATTGATGGAGCCCAAGGCGCAGTTCGTCAAACTGCCACACCGCACGATCAAAACCGACGAAGACATAGAAGCCTGGCTGCTAGATGCAAAACAAACCATCGCCCAGGCCCTTAAAAACGGCCCAGTCATCCTTCACTAAGGCCTGACCCCTCATGATGCAATCACTCGATAAAGACTTGCGCAGCGCGCTGGAAAAGACCGTCAAGGCGGCCCGCGCTGTGGCGGAGACGGCGGCAAACGCGGCTGTAGACCAACTAGGCGTAGGTCAGGACAAGCCCGAGGCCTTTCTGAGCGATAGTGAGAAAGCACTGCGCAACCGCCTGCGTACTCATGGCAAACAGCTAGGTGACGCTCGCGACTCGAAGAGTACCAACCCTACGTACGGTAAACAGGAGGTCCAGCACTTGATGCAAGAGGTTGCATATGAGCACTGGCATCGCATGTTATTTGCCCGGTTTTTGGCCGACAACAATCTACTGATGTACGACGGCGTGGCAGTCACCATCGAAGAGTGCGACGAGCTGGCCCCAGACGAGGGCGCAAAAAGCGGCTGGGAGCTGGCTGGGAAATTGGCCGCTCGCATGCTGCCTCAAGTGTTCAAGCCTGGCTCCCCGGTGTTTGAACTTACCTTCGCGCCAGAACATCAGAGCGAGTTGGAACAACTACTTAAAGCTCTGCCAGAAGCGGTGTTCAAAGCCAGTGACAGCCTGGGCTGGGTATACCAGTTCTGGCAAGCCGATAACAAGGAACGCATCAACAAGTCGGAAGTAAAGATTGGGGCAGACGAGTTGCCAGCGGTCACCCAGCTCTTCACGGAGCCTTACATGGTGGCATTCCTGCTCCAGAATTCGCTCGGTGCCTGGTGGAGCACAAGGCATCCAGGTAAACCATGCCCGGTCAATCTCGATTACTTTCGTACACTGGAAGATGGGATGCCGGCCGCTGGCGAGTTCGAGGACTGGCCCGACTCACTTAGCAAATTCAAGTTACTTGATCCGTGCTGCGGCTCGGGTCACTTCCTAGTTGCCGCTTTCCTGATGCTGGTGCCTATGCGCATGGCTGCAGAGGACTTAAGTGCCAACGAGGCCGTTAACCTTGTCCTGGCCGAGAACATACATGGTTTAGAGATTGACCCGCGTTGCGTGGAAATTGCCGTTTTTGCAGTGGCCCTGGAGGCTTGGCGATATCCAGACAAAGCGTCAGGAAAACCGCTTGGCGTTCGTGAAATTCCTACGCCCAACATAGCGTGCTGTGGCCTGAAAGTTGCAGCCAACGCGCAGGATTGGGAGGCCTTAGTACCCGATGATTCTCCACGTGCTTCGAGTCTTCGAAATGGCCTTCGAAGTTTGCATGAAACTTTCGCGCAAGCCCCCCTACTGGGAAGTCTGCTAGATCCTCGCGGATCTAACAAAGGGGATCTGTTTTCTGAAGATTACGACAATCTTCAAGAACTACTGATTAAGGCACTTGCAAACGAATCCTCAAGCCTAAATTCGAATGAGACGTGGGAAGTTGCGCTCGCTGCGCAAGGTCTGCTTGAAGCTGCGCGACTTCTGGACCAACGTTACTCGTTGGTCATTACGAATGTACCTTATTTGGGTATATCGAAACAGCACCAAGTAATTGTTAACTACTGCTCCAATCGTTGGCCTCTAGCGAAGTACGACTTAGCACTTGCATTTGTCGAAAGAATCCGAGCTTTACTGGAGCCAAAGGGGGGAATTGCCTCGCTGGTAACGTTTGGGGAATGGCTCTATTTAGGTCTATATGCGCCGTATAGAAAGCAATTCCTACAGACATCTTCTCCCAAGATTGTTGTTCGTTTAGGTTGGGGTGCGTTTTCAACGCCAATTAGAGCGAATCCAGCTTTATTTACCTTTTCATCCCAAGAATCGAAATCCAAATTTAGTTTCTTAGATGCATCTAATAGAAATGGGTTTGAAGAAAACATTTCTGCCATTCACACCGGTGAAATGATCGTGTTGTCAAAGGATATGGTCGAGTCTAATCCGGACGCCAGATTTGTCTATCTTCGCCAAGCGACTGGAAGACCACTTGGAGATTACGTAGAGGCAAGAAGTGGACTTCATGCAGGTGATCTACATCAATTTTTTAAGTGTTTTTGGGAATCATTTAATCTGAAACCCGACTGGGAGTTGGTGCAGACCGCAGTAAATAGCACCGCCAAATTCTCCGGGCGGGATCAGATGATTCTTTGGGAGCAGGAGTCGGGAAGACTTGCGGCATTAGCTGAAAGCGTTAGGCATCTTAACCATGCAGCGCAAAACTGGCGGGCAGGAAAACCTTTTTGGGGAAAGCAAGGAGTAATTGTCGGACTAATGGGAAAGGCCCAGTGCTCGCTTTACTCAGGTGATCCATTTGACGTAAATAGCAGCGCCTTCATTCCAAGGAATCAAGAAATTCTTCCTGCATTATGGTCTTTTTGCGAGAGCGGAGACTTCAGTCGTGCCGTTCGCGAGCTAGATACATCATTAAAGCTCGCACCAAAAACTCTTCTTAAAGTGACATTTGATCTTAATTATTGGAAAGAGATCGCTGCGGATCAATACCCTCAAGGTTTACCTAAACCCTATTCAGATGATCCAACTCAGTGGATATTTCACGGGCATCCTTGTGGTTCAGTTTTGTGGAACGAAGAAAAGAAGACTGTAGGACACGGACAATTACGAATAGAACACAACGTGCTTCATATAGCTGTTGCACGCCTAGTTGGTTATACATGGCCGACGGAAAACGACAACCAAATTGAATTGGCGGTTGAAGCGCGGGAATGGGTCGATCGATGCTCCGCGCTTGCTGCCCATGCGGATATAGATGGCATTGTCTGCATTCCACCAGTAGGGCGAGAGTCATCGGCTAGCGACAGGCTGCTGAATCTGCTAGTGGCCGCATACGGCGAAGCATGGAGCAACGACATCTTGACTCAGTTGCTGGCAGCAGCTGACCACGCTGGTAAGTCGCTGGAGACTTGGTTGCGTGACAAGTTCTTTACCCAACACTGCACTTTGTTTGGCAGTCGCCCCTTTGTTTGGCACGTATGGGATGGTCTCCGTGACGGATTTTCTGCCATGGTGAACTATCACAAGCTCAACTACAAGACACTGGAGGCGTTGATCTACACCTACTTGGGTGACTGGATCAGCCGCCAGAAGCGTGACGCTGATAGCCGAGTTGACGGAGCCCAGGAAAAGCTAGCCGCCGCCGAGGCGCTTAAGAAACGTCTGGAATTGATCCTGTCGGGCGAAGCGCCCTATGACATTTTCGTGCGCTGGAAGCCGACAGAAGAGCAACCTATTGGATGGAACCCGGACCTAAATGACGGAGTGCGCGTAAACATCCGTCCCTTTCTTTCGGTGCCTGATGTGGGTAAACGTGGGGCGGGCGTGCTGCGCGAAAAACCGAAAAGCCTTCACTGGGAGAAAGACCGTGGCAGCGATATTCAGTCTGCACCCTGGTACCAACTCGGCTTGATGTACGACGGTAAGGTGGGGGATCGGATCAATGACCACCACTTGAGCTTAGACGACAAGCGCAAGGCGCGGGAGAAGGCCAAGTGATTAAGTCGGTCAATAACTACCCGGTCTCGCAGCTCTTCGACATAGAAGCGAGCGTGGTCTATGCGATCCCGCGCTATCAACGTGAATACACCTGGAGCACAAGTCAGTGGGAGACCCTGTTTGATGACGTGCAAGAAAACGATCCTGGGTACTTCCTGGGTTCTATCATTTGCATCAACCAAACCAGCGACACCTTAGCGGTACAAAGGCTGGAGGTAGTGGACGGCCAGCAACGGCTGACGACCCTGTCCCTGCTCTTCGCGGCTTTGTATCAGTCGCTTAAGCGGC
Organism: Rhodoferax sp.; assembly: GCA_029865675.1. GTDB lineage: Bacteria > Pseudomonadota > Gammaproteobacteria > Burkholderiales > Burkholderiaceae_C > Allorhodoferax. The sequence continues at coordinate 3,036 of JARXAU010000087.1, read as the reverse complement.
ATGAGAACGAATTGGACGAAGACCAGCGTGTTGAGTTAATTAATCTCAAGAGAAAACTAGTACTGAAGAAAGGGGACGACCAGTTGCGCGTCATTCCTCAGATTCAGAACAACAACCAGAACGACTACCGTGCCGTCTTGTCCGATGTGGGCGTGATGAGCGCATTCGAAACGCCACCTTATGCGGGGAATCGTAAAATTTTTCGTGCCTTCCGCTATTTTCAGTCTCGCATCGAAGAAATGGTTCACAGCCAGAACGACCGCCTTGCTTCGATCATGGCCTTCCTTGACAAGGTAAGCCAAGCTTGCCTGGTAAAGATTGAGGTTGCTAGCCACGCCGATGCTTACACGCTCTTTGAGTCACTTAACAATCGGGGTATGCCGCTCACGGCCATTGATTTGATAAAGAACAAGCTGCTGGCCCGGCTGGAAACCACTGAACCAGGGAAGGTGGACCACTACTTTGATGTGTGGAACAAACTGCTGGGCTATTTAGGCGATGACTACAGCGTCCAGGAGCGCTTCTTCCGGCATTACTACAACGCGTTCAAAGACCCACTGAACGAGCCATTCCGCAAGGACGATGAAAAGAAGAAGGACCCTCTGGGTCCTGTGGCCACACGCTCCAACCTAATCCAGATATACGAAAAGCTGATCAACCAGGATGCGAAGCATCACCTGCTGGCCATTCGTTCTGCCGGTCAGCTGTATGCGTTGATGCTTGCCCGAAACACTGACGAAGTGTGGAACCCCCTGGACAAACCACTGAAGGAGCTGGACCGCATTCAGGGCGCTCCGTCTTATTTGTTGATGCTCTATCTGCTCGTTCGACGTGAAGCGCTGGGCATCGACGTGGCGCACCTTAAATCGATCGCGCGGTTGCTGGTCTGCTTCTTTGTCCGACGTAACCTCACAGACACACCTCCAACCCGAGACCTGACACGCCTATTCATGGCAACTATCGACAAGCTGGCCCAGCTTTCAGGAGATGCCGTGGTGACAACCATCCGCGACGAACTGTTGACGGTATCAGCTAGCGACGAGGTCTTCCATAGCAAACTGGAAGGTGCAATCTACGAGGAGAACGCTGGAGTAACACGGTTTGTTCTTTGCGCATTGGCCGAACAGAATATGACCAAAGAAACCTGGGTCGATCTATGGAAGTACGAAGGTAAGCTCTTCGTATGGACCATCGAACACATTTTCCCACAGGGTGACAACATACCAGTGTCATGGGTAAGCATGATGGCAAATGGCGATTCGAAGAAAGCTAAAGCCATTCAAGAAACCCATGTCCACAAACTTGGCAACCTCACAATCTCAGGTTTCAACAGCGCGTTGGGAAACAAGAGCTTCCATGACAAGCGCGACCGAACCGATAGCAAAGGGCGTGAGGTCGGATACAAAAACAACCTGAAGCTAAACGCTGATCTGGCAACAGCCGATGCTTGGAGTGTTGACCAAATCGAAGCGCGGACGGCCGCACTTGTAGGCCAAGTTATGCGTCTCTTCACCATGCAAGAGGAGCCGCCATGCGTCTGACCGAACACCTTGTTAAATCCCTGCACGACTCTGCGATTTTCAACTCCGAAGTTCAGGTGGCACCAGCATGCATTCTGTGGCCTGATAAAGACAGGCAATGGGAGGCGGTAATTCCACGGCTGCAAAACGAGTTGAGCGAGTTGATGGTTCTGGGTGATTACGCTCCAGAGAATCGGACTGGCCCCGCCGTTTGGTTGCGATGTGTGATTGCAGGAAAGGCCCCAGATGTCTCGCTGCCAAACGACAGAACACCCATTTTTTACTTGCCTGGCGTAAGTCGGCAAGACTTGCGCGCTATCGAAGCGTGCCCTGACATGCTAAAGCCCTTGGCAGAGTTGCAGTACCGGGGTGTGATTTGGTCTCAATCCAATGCCAAGGATTGGACCATCATGGCCTATTTGAAATCTGACCAAGGTGGTGCCGGTTTAGATGTAGCTCAGGACAATGATGCAAAAGGTTCGATGCAACTGGCGCTCTATCGATTACTCGATGAAGAAATTGATCTGCTTAAGGGCAAGCGGCTAGACAAAGATTATTTCAACACCCTACTTACGGGTGGGGACCCAGTGCGAGATCTGCTGCAGTGGCTGGACCTGGGTGACGCATTTCAAACTTCACGAGGTGCTAACGAATGGAAAGCATTTGTGGAGGTTTGTAAATCGCAGATGGCTTTCAATCCTCAAACCGAAGGTGTGCTGGCCGGAGCAAGCAAGTTAGCCAACCGGGAAGGCCCATGGCACGCCGCTTGGGAACGTTATAGCGAAGCACCCAAACGCTACCCCAATATCCCAGGAAGAATTCGTCAATGTAAGCCGCCAGATTTGGGGATTTTCGATACCGCTGAAGATAAATTAGGCGGCTGGCCACAATGGAATGACGAGCAAGAAAAGCTTCTGCACGGGCAGTTGATGGCGCTAGCTAATTTGCCTGCTCATGAAGCAAGAAAGAAAGTTTTTGAACTTGAAAAACAACACGGAATTCGACGAAATCTGGTCTGGTCTGAACTGGGTCATTCGCCATTGGCACGAGCGATCAAACAACTGAGCCTGGTGTGTGAGATCACTAAGACTGGTTTGGCAGCTGGGTCTGTTCAAGACCTTCAAACCGGCTATGCCAACCAGGGTTGGCGCGCCGACAATGCAGTTCTTGAAGCTTTGGCCTGCATAGAAAAACCAGCCGATTTAGATGCAGTCACCACCGCCACCCGTGGAATCTATTTGCCCTGGCTAGAAGATTCGGCACGCTACTTACAAAAGTTGTTAGACGGGGCCACCTATCCTGGTGGAACAATTTCAACAGCAAAACCCTACAACGCTCGAAAAGGCGAATGTGTTTTGTTTGTTGATGGCTTACGTTTTGATACCGCACGTCGTTTGCAAGAAGCACTTGAGGCTCGGGGTTTCAAGCTAAGTGAAACTCTTAATTGGACAGCCTTGCCAAGTGTGACCGCAACCGGAAAAGCTGCTGTTGCCCCCGTTCGAACAAAGATCAGTGG